>NZ_CAXHZL010000005.1:0-241740 GCF_964022235.1 uncultured Limimaricola sp.
ACTAACCCGTCCGCCGCTAGACCCGAAGGTCTCGCTCGACTTGCATGTGTTAGGCCTGCCGCCAGCGTTCGTTCTGAGCCAGGATCAAACTCTCAAGTTGAAAGCCACCGAAATGGCTATCCTTGACGCTCGAACCTCTGCACATCGTCCCATCGGCTAGGATGGGACAGTCATCTGTCTGACTGTGCTTCTGGTTTCCCTAAGAAAACCGAAAGCCGCCAAACAGTGAAGCTGACACCGGTCATCGGGGCGAACCCCTACCGGCGCGACATACAGACGTTGATCCATCGAAATGAACCGAAGCCGCCCGCATATCTCTTCAGATATCATCAATGTCAAAGAGCAGTGAAGAAAACCAAACAACCGCGCCCTAACGTCCGGCGCGCCGCCTCGTCCCCTTCGGAATTTCTCACCAACGCTGCATCTCTGCGCCGCCGGTGAGGGGCTATCTAGGGAAACCGTTCCGGACCCGCAAGCGTTAATTTTAACTTTTCCGCCCAATCGACGCGATCGGCAGGATGTTGTGCAATAACGGACCATTGACGGCATCACCGGCCCCGATTGCTGCATGGCGCCGCAATATCCGCAATGCCCCCTACCCGGCCCTTCTATCAGGCCCTGACCGCACCCCTGGCCTTCAACGCGTTCCAGCGAATCCGCGTGGCCAGAAGTCCCAGGATCAAGCCGAGATAGACCAGTGGCTCGATCTGAAAGCCCTTCGAAAGCCAGATGAAGTGCACTGCGCCGAGGATGGCGATGCCGTAGACGAGCTGGTGCAGGCGGCGCCAGTTGCGCCCCAGCTTGCGGATCGACAGGTTGTTCGAGGTCAGCGCCAAGGGGATCAGCCCGACAAAGGCGATCATGCCGACGGTGACATAGGGGCGTTTGAGGATGTCGGCCCAGACCCGACCGAAGCTCTGGACGTCGAGCAGCGCCCAGACCGAGAAATGCGCCAACACGAAGAAGAAGGTCAGCAGTCCGATCGCCCGGCGAAACTTCAGCAGGCTGATGCGGGTGTATTTCAGCAGCGGTGTCACGGCGAGACCCGCCACCAGAAGCTTCAGCGCCGTGTCGCCGTATTCGCGTTCGAGCGCATTGATCGGCTCGACGCCGAGACGCCCGGTCAGCGCCTGCCAGAACAGGAAGGCGGCCCAAAGCCCGCCCAGCACATACAGCGGCCAAGCGGGCACGCGACGCAGCACGCCATTGATCTTCTGTGCGGTGGTGAGCGGGCGCGCCATCAGAACTGTGCCTTGAGGTCCATGCCCTCGTAGAGCCCGGCCACCTCGTCATAGCCGTTGTACATCAACGTATCCTGCCGGGCCGAGAACAACCCGCCACCGATGCGCCGCTCGGAGGACTGGCTCCAGCGCGGATGGTCCACGGTAGGGTTCACGTTGGCATAAAAGCCGTATTCGGCGGGTGCGAGGCGGTTCCAGGTGGTGGGCGGCTCCTGCTCGACCAGAGAGATGCGCGTGATCGACTTGATCGATTTGAAACCGTATTTCCACGGCACCACGAGACGGATCGGCGCACCGTTCTGGTTCGGCATCGGCTTGTCGTAGATCCCGGTCGCCATGATCGTCAGCGGGTGCATCGCCTCGTCGAGGCGCAGCCCCTCTACATAGGGAAAGTCGAGCACGCCGCGGCGCACGCCGGGCATGTTGTCGGGCTGCACGGCGGTCTCGAAGGCGACGTAGCGCGCGTTCGACTGTACCCCGGCGCGATCGAGGATGTCCTTGAGCTCGATCCCCTGCCACGGCACCACCATCGACCAGGCCTCGACGCAGCGCAGGCGGTAGATCCGCTCCTCGACCGTGAGGCCGGCAATAAGCTCGGACAGCGGGAAGGTGCCGGGGTTGTCGACGAGGCCGTCCACCGTCACCTGCCAGTCGGAGGTGTCGAGCGCCTCCGCGTTCTTGGCCGGATCGGTCTTGCCCGTGCCGAACTCGTAGTAGTTGTTGTAGGAGGTGATCTCCTCGAAGCTGTTCGGCTCCAGCGCCTCTTGGGCGCCCGCGCGGCCTGCAAGGCCGGACAGGCCCAGCGCGCCTGCCCCGGCCATGATCTGGCGGCGGTTCAGGAACAGGCCGCGCGGTGTCGCGTCGGCGCGGGTCAGCTCGTTCGTCCAGCGATGGGCCATTGGGGAAGTCTCCTCTGCGTCTTCGAATAATCTAGGCACGTTAGCCGCAGTCGCCATGTTGCAGGCGTCACGATGCGTTGACGCCGTGTAACGTGAAAAGGCCCCGGCGGATCTCTCCACCGGGGCCTTTTACCAGTTAAGCGACAACCTGTGTCAGTGCAGCACCGCGCCCTCGGGCTTGGGCCGGGAGGTGCCCGACACCCTGTCGCCGACAATCAGACCGTCGGCCCCGGCGCTGACCCGCACTTCCTGCCCGTCGCGGATATCGCCCGCGAGGATCATCTCGGCCAGCTGGTCCTGCAACGCCCGCTGGATCACCCTTTTCAGGGGTCGCGCCCCGAACACCGGGTCATAGCCCTCCTCGGCCAGCCACTTCTTCGCGGCCTCGTCGAGCGTCAGCGTGATGTTGCGCCCCGCCAGCCGCTTCTCCAGCCGAGCGAGCTGGATCTCGACGATGCCCGACATGTCCTCGCGGCCGAGCCGGTCGAAGATGATCGTCTCGTCGAGCCGGTTGAGGAACTCGGGCCGGAAATGCGCCCGCACCGCATCCATCACGTCGCGCTTTGCGCGGCCTGCATCCGCCCCGTCGGGAAGCTGGCTGAGCGCCTGCGCCCCGAGGTTCGAGGTCAGCACGATCAGCGTTTGCTTGAAGTCGACGCGACGGCCCTGCCCATCGGTCAGCACCCCGTCGTCGAGCACCTGCAACAGCACGTTGAAGACATCCGGATGCGCCTTTTCGACCTCGTCGAACAGGATCACCTGATAGGGCCTGCGCCGCACGGCCTCGGTCAGCACGCCGCCCTCGTCATAGCCGACATAGCCCGGAGGCGCGCCGATCAGGCGGGCGACCGCGTGCTTTTCCATGAACTCCGACATGTCGATGCGCACCATCGCCTGGTCGTCGTCGAAGAGGTATTCGGCCACGGCCTTGGTCAGCTCGGTCTTGCCCACGCCCGTGGGTCCGAGGAACAGGAAAGAGCCCAAGGGACGATGCTCGTCGTTCAGCCCCGCCCGCGCACGGCGCACCGCGTTGGCCACGGCCCGCACGGCGGTGTGCTGGCCGATCACGCGGCGGCCCAGCTCCTCTTCCATGCGCAGCAGCTTTTCGCGCTCACCCTCGAGCATCTTCGAGGTCGGGATGCCGGTCCAGCGCTCCACCACCTCGGCGATCTGCTCGGGCCGCACCGCCTCTTCGACCATCAGCGGGTCGTCCGAGGTCTCGGCATGGCTCAGCTCGCGCTCGAGCTGCGGGATGACGCCGTAGCTGAGCTCGCCCGCCTTGGCGAGGTTGCCCTCGCGCTTGGCGATGTCGAGCTCGGCGCGCGCGCGGTCGAGCCGCTCCTTGAGCGTGCGCGAGCCTTCGAGACGGTCGCGCTCGGCCTGCCATTTGGCGGTCATCGCATCCGCCTTTTCGGTCAGCGCGCCGAGCTCCTCTTCGATCTTGGCCAGACGCTCCTTGGAGGCCTCGTCATCCTCGCGGCGCAGCGCCTCGGCCTCGATCTGCATCTGCAGGATCGAACGGTCGAGCGCGTCGAGCTCCTCGGGCTTGCTGTCCACCTCCATGCGCAGCCGGCTGGCGGCCTCGTCGACGAGGTCGATCGCCTTGTCGGGCAGGAAGCGGTCGGTGATATAGCGATGCGACAACTGCGCCGCCGCCACGAGCGCCGAGTCCGAGATCCGCACGCCATGGTGCAACTCGTATTTCTCGCGGATGCCGCGCAGGATCGAGATCGTGTCCTCTTCGGTCGGCTCCTCGACCATCAGCGGCTGGAACCGCCGCGCCAGAGCCGCGTCCTTCTCAACATATTTGCGATACTCATCGAGCGTGGTGGCACCGATGCAGTGCAACTCACCGCGCGCCAGAGCCGGCTTGATGAGGTTGGCCGCATCCATCGCGCCGTCGGATTTGCCGGCCCCCACGAGGGTGTGCATCTCGTCGATGAACAGGATTACCTCGCCTGCCGCGGCCTCGATCTCCTTGAGCACCGCTTTCAGCCGCTCCTCGAACTCGCCGCGATATTTGGCGCCAGCGATGAGCGCGCCCATGTCGAGCGACATCAAGCGTTTGTTGCGCAGGGATTCCGGCACATCGCCGTCGATGATGCGCAGCGCCAGACCTTCGGCGATGGCGGTCTTGCCAACGCCCGGCTCGCCGATCAGCACCGGGTTGTTCTTAGTGCGGCGCGACAGCACCTGCATAGCGCGGCGGATTTCCTCGTCGCGCCCGATGATCGGGTCGATCCTGCCCTGCTCGGCGGCCTCGGTCAGGTCGCGCGCGTATTTCTTCAGCGCGTCATAGCCTTCCTCGGCATTGGCACTGTCGGCGGTACGGCCCTTGCGCACGGCATTGATCGCGGTGTTGAGCGATTGCGCCGAGACCCTGCCGGCGTCGAGCGCCTCCTTGGCCTTGGACTTCACCATGGCGAGCGCCATGAGAATGCGCTCGGCGGGCACGAAGCTGTCGCCAGCCTTCTTGGCGATCTGCTCGGCCTCGTCGAGAACCTTGCCGGTGGACTGATCGAGATAGGTCTGGCCCGCGTCACCTGACACCTTGGGCAGCTTGGCCACGGCGGCATCGACCGCTTCGCGCACGCGGCCAGCGTCGCCGCCCGCATTGATGATGAGGTTGGTGGCAAGGCCCTGATCGTCGTCCATGAGCGCCTTCAGAAGGTGCTCGGGCGCAAGACGCTGGTGGCTCTCGCGCATCGCGATGGTCTGCGCAGCCTGAATGAAGCCGCGCGAGCGTTCGGTGAACTTGTCGAGGTTCATCTGTCTCTCCTTGGTCAAAGCGCCCGGTGGAAAGACGCCCGCTCTGGCGGCGCGCCCCGGTTCGGGCCTCTGGTCGGAAAGATGGGGGGCGGGTCGGCGTTGCGCAAGTATCACAGAATGCAAAATGGCCGCCGGGTACGTCGCCCGGCGGCCAAGTTATCAATGGCTTGCGCCGGTCACTCCGAGGGCGGCACCGGGTCGAGGCCGCCATCGTCATCGACATTGTCGTCCTCGGGCTCCCCCAAGCTGTCGGCATCGCTGTCGGCAACGCTCGGCCGCACCATGTCGTCGGGCGTCTGCGGCTCGGCCGCATCGGTTTCGGCGTCATCGATGATCGCATCGTCGGGTTCGGCGTCACCGGTTTCACCGGTGGTCGCAGGGCTCTGGCTCGGCACCTCGAGCGGCACGGTGTCGAACTCCTCGGCCTCCTCGGCGCGGAACCAGCCACCTACCACGAGGAAAATGACGAGAAGGATGAACCCCATCGGGATCATCGCATAGAGAAATGCGCGGCGCGAACTGCGGGGTTTTTGGGCCATGTCGGTCTCCTTGGCTGAGGCACAGGGCCCCTTTCACAGGCGCAACGCCGCCCCGGCGCCTGCGTTCCCGCACCCGCGCTTGACGCGGCTGCGCGGCACGCGTCAAAAGCGCGCGACCCCCCAAAGCCCCGGAGAGCCCGCCATGACCGCCCCGACCCCCGCCGACGATCGCCTGATCGTCGCCATCGACCGTCCCGACGCGATCTCCGGGCTCAAGCTCGCCGAGCAGCTCGGCGACGCGGTGTCGTTTTACAAGATCGGCCTGGGCATGCTCACCGGCGGCGGGCTCGCTTTGGCGCGCGAGCTGAAGGACGAGCATGGCAAGCGCATCTTTCTGGACATGAAGCTCTTCGACATCGGGGCCACGGTCGAGGCGGCGGTGCGCGGGCTGGCGCAGTTCGATCTCGACTTTCTCACCGTGCATGGCGATCCGCACGTGGTGCGCGCCGCGCGGGAAGGCGCAAGTGGCAAGGATATGAAAATCCTCGCCGTGACGATCCTCACCTCGCTTGACCGCGATGATCTTGACGAGGGGATGATGCGCGCGGGCGACGTGGCCGAGATGGTGGTGGAACGCGCGGGCCGCGCGCTAGAGGCCGGGGCCGACGGCGTGATCGCCAGCCCGCAGGAGGCCGCACTGATCCGGGCGCTGCCGCAGGCGGCGGGCAAGCTCATCGTCACGCCGGGCGTGCGCCCCGCCGGTGCGGCCCTCGGCGATCAGAAGCGGGTGATGACGCCCGCGCAGGCCATCGCGGCGGGCGCGGACCATGTCGTGGTCGGTCGCCCTGTCTGGCAGGCGGAGAACCCCCGTGCCGCCGCGCAGGCCATCGCAGAGGAAATGGTGTCGCCGCAGGTCCGCACCCCCAACACCTAGTAGGTTTGTGCTGGGCAAAAATGAATCAAAGAGTCTTCGCCGCCACAAGGAACCGAAATCGCGATTGAGTGGTTGACGATCTAGAAAAAGCGAGCAGCGGAGACACTTCGAATGCAGACCATCAGACTCGGCGACGTGCGCTACAACGCCCAGATCGGTGCCTTCGAGGCGCGCGTGGACGTGGACCGCAACGGCACGACCTACCGCTATCCCTGCCAAGTGGCCGGGCCGATCGACATGGACGCGGGCCATGTGCGCGCCAGCCTGACCCGTCACGCGATGCGTATGTCCGACAGCGGCGCGTCGCTCTGGTCGCATCTCTGAATTTTCGGTCCTCCCCCGAACGTAGAAAGGCCCGCCAAACGGCGGGCCTTTTTCGTGAGGAGGGGTGGCACTCAGGCGGCCTGCGCCATGCCTCCGGGCATAGCACGCAACCCCGGGCCTTCACCGATTGTCTCGCCCAGCGCCTCGGCGGTGGCAGCAGACAGCGTCCAGCCCAGATGCCCGTGGCCGGTGTTGTAGAACACGCCCGGTTGACGCCCCGCGCCGACCTTGGGCAGCATGTTCGGCATCATCGGCCGCAGACCGGCCCAAGGCACACAATGCTCGGTCGACACGCCCGGAAACAGCCGCTCGACCCAATCGACCAGCGGTTTGACCCGGTCTGAACGGATGTCGCGGTTGTAGCCGTTGAACTCGGCCGTGCCCGCGACGCGGAACCGGTCCTCACCCAGACGCGAAGTCACGATCTTGGCCTTGTCGTCCAGAAGCGAGACATAGGGGGCTGCCGCCCGGCTCTGCGCATCGCGCAGGGACACGGTGATCGAATAGCCTTTCACCGGATAGATGTTCACCCGGTCGCCCAGCTTCGCCGCGATGCTGCGCGATCCGACACCGGCACAGACCACCACACCATCAAAGCGCTCGGGCGCACCGGCGGTGACCGTGACACCATCTTCGGCCGCGCGCACGTCGGTGATCTCTTGCCCCATGCGGAACCGCACCCCCTGCCCCGCCAGCCAGTTGGCGAGACCTGTGGTGAACTTGTGGATGTCGCCGGTGGAATCGCTCTCGGTCACGAAGCCGCCCGTCAAAGGCCCGGTGAGTTGCGGCACCAGGGCGCGCACCTCGTCGGGTGACAGCTCATCACGGCGCAGACCGCCCTGTGCGAGCAGCTTGTTCACCCGGCGACCATCGGCCAGATCTTTCTGGGTCTGGTAGAAATGCACGATGCTGGCGGGCGAAAAATCGAAGTCGATCCCCGCCGTCTCGGCCATCTCGCGCATCCCGGCCCGCGCTGCCACGGCAAGCCTGGTCGTGGCCACGGTATTGGCTTCGTAATTGCGGATCTGCCCGAGGAACTCGGCCATCCAGCTCATCTTGTGCCAGCTCGGCTTGGGGTTCACCGATAGCGGCGCGTCGGGCTTCAGGAGCCACTTCGTGCCCTTGAGCACGGTGGCCCAACGGTTCCAGACCTCGGCGTTCGAGGCCGAGAGCTGTCCGCCATTGGCAAAGCTCGTCTCCATCGCCGCATAGCGCTGGCGATCAAAGACCGTGACCTCGTGGCCGCGCTTCAACAGGGAATAAGCAGTGGTGACGCCGGTGATTCCGGCGCCCAAAACGGCGTAATGCGGCATGTTGCCCGCTCCAACGCGCCCCTTCCGTCCCTTGTGCCTGAGAGCTTCACCGCCATGGCATCATGCCACGCGCGACTTTCCCCTTCGGCGGGCCTCGCGGCCTCTCTCCGGATATTCATGCGGCCCGGCCGGTCCTTTTGCCTGAGAGATCGCGGGGCGCGCGACTGCTCCTTCGGCGGCGGACCGTCCCGCTCTCTCCCGGCAGGACCGTTTCCTATCGGAAACATACGGCATGCCGCGCCGTTCCGCCAGTGCACCCCGCACAAGAATCTCGCGCAAGCGGCGATCCGCGTGACATTTGCGCCGCCGCGCTTGCAACTGCCCGGTATCGCGCCGATCCTCCGATGCGAACCGGCCCCCTCAGGGTCGGCGGGAGAGCCGCGCATCGCGGAGGGGAGACGCCATGGAAAACCCGGTGAACCGCTTCAAGGCGGGGCTGCGCGAGGGGCGCCAGCAGATCGGTCTTTGGAACATGATCTCGGGGGCCTTCGTGCCCGAGGCGCTTTCGGGGCTGGGCTATGACTGGGTGGTGGTCGACACCGAGCATTCGCCCACCGACGTGCTCGACGTCCTGCCGGCACTGCAGTCCATGGCGGCCGAGCCCACGACCTCGGCCGTGGTGCGCCCGGCCTGGAACGATCCGATTCTCATCAAGCGGTTGCTCGACTTCGGCGCGCAGACGCTGCTGATCCCCTATGTGCAATCGGCCCAAGAGGCCCGCGCCGCCGTCGCCGCCACCCGCTACCCGCCCGTTGGCATGCGCGGCGTCGCAGGGCTGCACCGGGCCACGCGCTATGGCAGGATCGGCGACTACATGGCTCGCGCGCATGAAGAGATCTGCGTGCTGGTGCAGGTCGAGACCAAGGCGGCGCTCGACCGGCTCGAGGAGATCGCGGCCGTCGAGGGCGTGGACGGCGTGTTCATCGGCCCCGCCGACCTCGCGGCGAGCCTTGGCCATCCGGGCCGTCTCGATCACCCGGAGGTGGTAGAGGCGATCATGGGCGCGATCGACCGCTTGGGCGCGATGGGTGTGCCCGCTGGCATCCTGACGCTCGACCCGGCCTTCGCGCGCGATTGCATGACCCGCGGCACCCGGTTCACCGCCGTCGGCATCGATGCCTCACTTATGCTCGCGGGCGCGCAGGGGTTGCTGGCCCGGTTCCGCTAGAGCGCCTGCCAGAGCCTGAGCCGCGCCTGCAGCGCCGGGATCGCATCGGGCGCGTCCAGAAAGGCCTGCGGCGTCATCAGGGACCAGCCCTGCCCTTCGTCGCCGAATACTACGTCGGCCTCGGCCTCCGCGTTCATGTGCAACACAAAGAACCAAACGGGCCCGGGCCGCGTGGCGCTGACGAATCGCTGCCGCCACAGAACATCGGCCCGGCCCATCTCCAGCCCCACCTCCTCGCGCATCTCGCGCGCCAGCGTCGCCTCGGGGCTCTCGTCCCGCTCGCGCCCGCCACCCGGAAAATCCAGCGCGCCGGGAAAGACGATGTCGGGCCGGTCGTCACGACGGATCACGAGCAGGCGATCCGCGACGAACAGCGCCGCCTTCGCGCCGTCGAAGCTTTCGCCGCTCCATGCGGCGCTGTATGATGTTGCCATGCCGTCTCTTTGCCGCGCCTGTCTTCACACCTTCGAGGCGGGCAAACGCTGTCCCGCCTGCCGGTCCCCGCGCGTTACATCCCATCCCGAACTGTTTTCGCTCTCCATCGCGCACATGGATTGCGACGCCTTTTTCGCCAGCGTCGAAAAGCGCGACAACCCCGATCTCGTGGACAAGCCTGTGATCGTCGGCGGCGGACGGCGCGGCGTCGTCTCGACCGCCTGCTACCTCGCCCGGATCAGGGGCGTGAAATCGGCGATGCCGATGTTTCAGGCGCTCAAGCTCTGCCCCGAGGCGGTGGTCGTGAAGCCGCGATTCGAAGCCTATACCGAGGCGTCGCGCGCGATCCGCTCGATGATGGAGGAGCTGACCCCTGCGATCGAGCCGCTGTCGCTCGACGAGGCGTTCCTCGATCTCACCGGCACCGAGCGTCTGCACGGCGCGCCGCCCGCCGTGATGCTGGCGCGGCTGACGCGCCGGATGCAGGATGAGCTGGGCCTTTCGGGCTCCATCGGTCTCTCGCACAACAAGTTCCTCGCCAAGATGGCGAGCGATTTCGACAAGCCGCGCGGGTTTTCGGTGATCGGCAAGGCCGAAACCATCGACCTTCTGCGCCCCAAACCCATCGGACTGATCTGGGGCGTCGGGCCGCAGGCGCAGGCCAGCCTCGATGCCGTCGGCATCCGCACCTTCGAAGACGTGCTGCGCTGGGAGCTGTCGGATCTCGTGCGCCGCTTCGGGGGCTTGGGCGAGCGGATCTACCACCTCGCACGCGGCGAGGATCGCAGGCGCGTCACCGCGCATGAGCCGGTCAAGGGCATCTCCAACGAGACCACCTTCGAGGTCGACACGAAAGACCCCGAGATCCTCGACGGCCATATCTGGCGCATGGCCGAGAAGGTCTCCTCGCGCGCCAAGGCTCGCGACCTCGTGGGGCGGGTGGTGCTGCTCAAGCTCAAGCGCGCCGACCACACGCTGCTGTCGCGCCGCGTCACGCTACGCGCCCCGACCCAGACCGCTGACGCGCTCTACCGCACCGCGCGCGGGCTGTTCGACGCGCGCGGCGAAAGCGGGGCCTACAGGCTCTTGGGCGTCGGGCTGTCCGAGCTGTCGGACGCCGCGACCGCGCCATCGGAGGCCGATCTGCTTGATCCGGGCCGCGCCGCGCGCGAACGCGCCGAGCGGGCCGCGGATGCGATCCGCGCGAGGTTCGGTGCGGAGGCGATTCTCAAGGGCCGCGCCCTGCGCTAGTTCTTGAGCACCATGCAGACCGCCCCCGCTGCGCGCAGACGCGCGCAGAGCGCGCCAGCCTCGCTCAGACTGGCACGACCAATCTGGGCCACGTGGCGACGTGCGCGCTGGCCGGGAAAGCGTGACAGGGTATAGGCAATCTGCTCATTGCCGATCACCGCCCCCACGTCGCGCTGGATCTGCCGCACGCGTCGGTCCACCGCGCCGCGTTCGGGCGCCGAGGCCAGCACCACGCCCCAAGCCAGAACCGGCGCCGCGACACGAAACTGCGCGATGCTGCGCCCCTTGGCTTGTGCCTTGCAGGCATCGAGGAAAGGCCGGTCTGCTGCAAGTGCGAGATCAACCTCAAGGGGCGGCGCATCGCGCCAGTCGCGCGCCGCATGCCCGGTGATGGCCTGCACATAGGCCTCGGTCTCGCCGGGGAGCCAATCGTTGCCTGCAAGAAATTTCTCGGCCCGTGCCTCGCCCGCGTTATAGGCCACGGCAGCAAGACCGATCGAGCCGAACCGCTCTGCCAGTTCGGCTAGGTAGAACGCCGAAGCCGCGAGCGCCTGCGCGGGGTCGAAGGGATCGGCCAGGCCGCGCAGCTTGGCGGTGCCTGGCATGAACTGGGCGATACCGAGCGCGCCCGCCGGGCTCACCGCGCCCGCGTCGAACAGGCTCTCACGCCAGACCAGACGCGCAAAAAAGCCGACGTCGAGCGCGTTTTGCTTGGCCAGCGTCTCGATCGCCTCGCAGACGTCGGGGATATAGTTGTCGAGCGTGATGCAGGGGCCATTTGGCACGCAGCGCCGCTCGACCGCCTCTTGGGCGGCAGCCGGCGGAACAAGAAGCGCGAACGCGAGCAACAAGGAAACGGCAATACGAGTCATGGGGTCCAGTGTCGGGCAAAGTGTGGGGAGAGGGAAATCAACTTCGCTCCTCAGCCCGGCGTCAGCGGAAACACCAATGGAATCACCAGCACCGCCGCCACCCCGACGATCAGGTTCATCGGCAGGCCAATCTTCAAGAAGTCCGAGAATCGGTAGTCGCCCGCGCCGTAGACCAGCGTGTTGGTTTGGTACCCCACGGGCGTGGCGAAACTGGCGGAGGCCCCCATCATCACCGCGACCACGAGCGCGCGCGGATCGACCCCCGTCTCCTGCCCCAGCGCCACCGCGATCGGCGTGACCACGACTGCCACGGCATTGTTAGTCACCGTTTCGGTGAGGATCGAGGTCAGCGCGTAGAGTGCCGCCAGAAGCGCAATCGGCGGCAGCCCTTCGAGCCATGGCGCCAGAGTGTCAACGATCAACGACACCGTGCCGGTTTCCTCCAGACCGACGCCGACGATCAGCATCGACAGGATCAGCACTAGGATGCTGGCGTCTACCGACCCCCAAGCCTCGTCGTTGTCGATGCAGCGAAACAACAGGATCGCGGCCACGGCCCCCAGCGCCAGAAGTGAGATCGGCGCTACCTCGAAAGCCGCGAGGCCAACCACCGCGAACAGCGCCAGAAGCGCCAGCGGCGCACGGCGGCGGCGGTAGGCGCGCCCCGAGGGCCGGGTGACCGACACCAGCTCACCGCCTTGCGCAAGGCGGTCAAATCCCTCTGCGGTGCCTTCGAGCAGAAGCTTGTCGGCGGGCCGCAGCCGGGCCGTGCCCAGATCGGCCCCCGGTACATGCCCCTGTCGATGCGCCCCCAGCACCCGCAGCCCGTAGCGGTAGCCCACCGAGAGCTGCGAGACAGTGTCGCGCGGGCTGCCGTGGGTCGGTGTCACCATTGCCTCGGCCACGACGAGCTCCTCTTCGCTGGCCCGGCCGCCGGGGCCGCGCCGCAGGCCCACGCCAAGACCCGCGATCCCCCGCAGCGTCAGAATCTCGGAGGTGGTGGCCATGGCGACAAAAACGTCGCCCGCGGCGGCGATATGCTCGTCGAGGTTCGAGCGACGCAACCGCGCGCCCTCGCGCCGGGCTGTGATGCGGATGCCCGGACGGCTCAGGTCGGCCACCTCCGACAAGGGCTTGCCGAGGCCGGGGTGCCCTTCGAGCAGACGAATCTCGGTGAGAAACGTTGTCTCGTGCTCGCCCGCATCATTGCGTGCCCGCCGATCGGGCAGGAGCCATGGCCCCAGCACCGCGAGCGTCACGCCGCCCACGGCCCCCAGAGCGAGGCCCACGGGCGCGATCTCGAAGATCCCGAAGGGGGCCAGCCCCTGCTCGGCCGCGACACCGGCCACGAGCAGGTTGGTCGAGCTACCGATCAGCGTCAGCGTGCCGCCCAGCACCGCCGCGTAGGAGAGCGGGATCAGAAGCCGCGTCTCTGCAATGCCGAGCGAACGCGCCAGCCGGATCATGACCGGGATCAGGATCAGCACCACGGGGGTGTTGTTGACGATGCCCGAGGCCAGCAGCGTCGCGGTCAGAAACACGGCCACAGCGACCTTGGGGCGCGTCTCGGCCCGCGCGATGACCAGGGCCGCGAGCGCATCGAGCAGACCGGTGCGCACCAAGGCGCCGGATATCACGAACATCGCCGCGATGGTGATCGGCGCGGGGTTGGAGAATACCTCGAGCACCTTGTCGGACGGCGTGAGGCCCAAGCCCACAAACAGTGCTGCCGCACCGGCCGCCGTGACGTCTGGCGGAAAGCGTTCGAGCAGAAAGGCGACAAAGAGCAGGCCGAGCAGAACCAGTGCCACGACCGGTTGAAGCTCCACGGGTATGAGGGGCAAGGCCGGTCCTCCGGGGTTGTCGGTCGGCCCCGGACGGGCCGCATCGGCTCAACCGGTGCGACGGACCGCCGGTTCCGTGCTTCTACTCTGCCGCGACCTGTTCGGCCTCGGAACGTCCGATCGCGGCAATCTGTGCGATCACCCCCTCGAGCCGCGCGCGAAAGGCGTCGAACCCGGCATGCGGCGCGATGAGGGCCTCGTCCATGTAGAGCGACCGGTCGATCTCGATCTGGATCGCGTGCTGACGACGCGAGGGTCGGCCATAGGCTTGGGTCACATAGGCCCCGGCAAAGGGCGTGTTGCGCGCCACCCGCAACCCGGCGGAGACGAACGCCGCCTCGATTCGTGCCATGACCCGAGGCGCCGCCGCCGCGCCGAACCGGTCGCCCAAGACTACATGCGGGCGCTGTCCGCCCGGCCCGCCCGCCAATTCGATCGCCTCATGCGGCATCGAGTGGCAGTCGACGAGGATCGATTCGCCGAATGCGTCATGGCTCTCGGTCAAAAGTCCCTGCAGCGCCGCGTGATAGGGCGACCAGCAGTTGTCGAGCCGCTCGCGCGCCTCCGCGAGGCCGATCTTGCCCGAATAGATCGCCCGCCCGCCCGCGACCACGCGGGGAATCACGCCCAGCCCGCTGGCCACGCGCGGGTTGTGGCTGCGCCGCGCTACGCCTTCGATCAGTGCCGGGTCAAGCTCGTCCGCGGCGCGGTTGAGATCGACCCATGCCCGCGGCGCGCGGGCCACCAGTAGCGGCGCACCATGCCTGGGCGCCGCTTCGAAAAGCCGATCGACAAAGGCGTCCTCGGACGAGCGGATCTGCCGCGCATCAAGTTCGCTGCGCAAAAGCAGGGAGGCGGGATAGTCGCGCCCCGAGTGGGGCGAAGCGAAGACGACGCAGCTGGTGCGCGCCTCCGGTCGGGTCAGGTCGAAGGCGGGCATGCGCATGAACTCCGGGGGCTCCGACGGAAAGGATAGCTCGGAAACTTCTTCCTCCAAAACCCCTTGAACCCCTCCGGCGTTCCCCGTATAGCACCGCTCACCCGACGACGAACGGTGACCCGCAAGGGACATGGGGCGTCAGACGGCAAGGGCGGTTAGCTCAGCGGTAGAGCACTTCGTTGACATCGAAGGGGTCACAAGTTCGAACCTTGTACCGCCCACCACGTATTTCACCGGCCCCCTTTTTGGGGGCCGAATTTTGCAACCACGGCGCAATCGCCGCGCCGCGACAAGGAGAGCACCCCATGAAGGTCGCCAACTCGCTTCGTTCGCTCAAGCAGCGCCACCGCGATTGCCGCGTCGTGCGCCGCAAGGGCCGCGTCTACGTCATCAACAAGACGCAGCGCCGCTTCAAGGCCCGTCAGGGCTGAAGCCGGTCTTCCACCCTCTCGGGTGGGATCAGGATCAAAGGGCCGTCTCCGCAAGGAGACGGCCCTTTCTCGTTTCCGAAATCTGTCAGCCTGCCGAGCAAGCCCCCCCATCCGGCGAACCGGACCGGGGGCTGTATCTTACGGCCTGATGATCGAATCGACGGAGTCGGCCAGCAGACGCACCACCGTCGCCTCGTCGAGATAGCCTGAGGCCTCGAGCTCCCGGTTGCTCTGATAGCGGCGAATCGCGCGGCGGGTGGCTTGGTCGAACTTGCCATCCACCTCGCCCGGCTCCAGCCCCTGCGCGTCGAGCCGCTGCTCCACCAGCCGCGCGGTCAGGGCGTTGAGGCCGAGGTCGCGTTCGAGCTGTTCGGCGGCGGCCCGTGCCTCGCTTTGCGCCACCTCTTGGCTCAGCGCCGCGATTCGCGCCTCTGCCTCGGCCTTGAAGCTGCCTTCGGAGAAGGCGCGTTGGTAATCGCGGTAGGCCTCGACGGTATCGGCCTCGCGCGCCCGGTCCCAAGCGGCACTGTCCTCGGCCTGCGCCGCCTGACGCTTTTCCTCCTCGATCAACGCCAGGCGATCGGCGGCGGTTTCGGCGAAGACCCCGTCGGGATAGCGGTCGAGATAGGCCCTGAGCCCCGGCTCGTCGCCGCGCGCGCCAGTCTCGTCCCAGAACGAACGATCCTGACGCGCCGCCTGTTGACGCTGCTGCTCGGCCTCGGCCTCGAGCTCGGCGGCACGGCGCGCGGCCTGCGCGTCGATGCGGCTGATCTGCTCAGGCGTGAGATAGGAGGTCTGCCCGAATCCATTCTGCTGCTGCCAGTTGATGATCGCCTGCCGGGTGCCGGGACCAAAGATGCCATCGATGCCACGGGTGTTGAAATCCAAAAGGCTCAGGCTGCGCTGCAGGTCGCGGCGCTGATCGCGGCTGAGGCCGATCGCCTCTTCGGCCAGACGCGCGTCGCGGTCGGGCTCGGCGACGATTGCGGCGATGGCCGATTCGGCCGCCTCCGCATGGCTGCCGCGCGGATAGCGCGCAAGATAGTCGCGGTAGGCCTCGATGCTGCCAAGCGCCACCGTGCCCTGCCACAGCGCCTCTTCGGCGGCCGGGTCGGTGCGCGGCGCGGTCGCGGCGGCGGGGGTATCGGGACGGGCTGGCATGAAGATCCGCGCGCGGGGGAGATAGCCCTGCGCCTGCAATCCCTCCGCCTCGCGAATCGCGCGTGACAGATCCTCGCGTGGCTCGGCCAGCGGGCCGGTCATGAACTGTGCCACCGCGCGCGGGCTGCCGGTGAGCACGGTGACACCCTGCGGGATCTCCAGCGCACCCAGCCCCTCGCCGACCCACGGGTCGTAGCGATTTGAACCGCCAGTCTCGACACCGAGCAGGAGCAAGGAGCGCCCCGGCGCCTCAGCCAGCGCGCGCAACACGCCTTCCACCGGTAGCGCCGCCGCTCCCGGCGTCAGCAGCCCCGGACCATCGGCTTCGGCGGTCAGGAACCAGCTGCGCGCCCCATCGGTGGCAAAACGGCCCGACAGGGCCACCACGAGCCGGTTGCCTTCGGGCACCTGCTCGAGCCAGTCGCGCGCGGTCTGGGCGGTGCTGTCAGCCCGACCGTTGGGCAATGCGAAGACCGAAAAGCCCAGCTCGCGCAACGGCTCGGCCGCGCCAAGGATCTCGGTGCCGCGCGAAAGCCGACCCAAGGTCTCGTAGCGTTCCGTACCCAAAAGCAGCGCGGCGTCCTGCGCCATGGCCGCACCGGCCCACAACAGCATGGCGGTGCTCGTCAACAGATGGCGCATGGGTGTCCTCCGTGATGCCCTCGCACCAGATTGGCGCGGTCTGGCGGCGTCTTCAAACAACAACTTCGCGTCCTGACCGTTTCCCCGGCGCAACAATGCACCGATCCAAGGGTGGGACACGAAAAAGGGAGACGGGTTTCCCCGCCTCCCTTTCCGGAATGCAACCGATCGAGGGAGATCAGTTGAAGGAATAGACGATCGACACACCGAGGGTGTTGTCGGTGTCGTCGAAGCCGGGCTCCGGGTCGGTGCGGTACTCGGTGAACAGGTTGGTGCGCATCGCCAGAGCGTCGCTCATCGAGACGGTCACGCCGAAGTCGTTGGTGACGTAGGTGTCACGGTCCGAAGCGATGACGTCGGTGTCGTTGGTGATGAACAGATCCGGCGAGATCCGGTTGTAGTAGTTCGACGACACGGACAGGGCGGCCTCGTCGATTTCCTCGCCATCGGCGGTCTCGAGGTAGCGGTAGCCCGGGCCAGCCTGGATCGACCACTGCACGTCGGGGGTGTTGAACACGCGGTAGCCCACGCCGGCGCCGATGAAGGCATCGGTTTCGTAGCTGTCGTCTTCGTCATAGGCCACCACGGCGGTGCCGAAGCCATAGAACGTGTCGGAGAAGTCGCGGGTGTAGTCGTAGCCGGCGAGCAGACGGTTCAGGTCGTCCGCGTCGTCCTCGGCGTCGAAGTAGCTGTAGCTCAGCTTGACTTCGTGGCCGTTGACGCCGTCGAAGAAGCCGAAGCGGGCGCCGAGGCCGATGGTCGAGGTATCGGTGTTGCCGCTCGTGGCGGTGCCGCGGGCCGAGATCGAGCCGGTGAAGCCGAGCTCACGACCTTCGTTGCCGAAGGTGGGGGTGTCGACTTCGAAATCGTCTTCGATGTCCTCGTCGAGATCCTCGAGGTTGTCGTCGAGCTGGTTCTCATTGCTGAAGACCGGGCTGTTCACGTCGTCGAAGCTTTGCGCCATGGCGGTGGTGCCGACGAGGCCGAGGATGGTCGTTGCCATCAGCAGTTTGTAGGTGGCGTTCATTTCATTGTCCTTTTCGATTCCGAATTCCGGCTACAAACCGGATTCCGCTACGGGTTCCATGGTCGTTGAACGCGCCTCTCGCAAATCCGGTCCCGAGGGTCAACCGAAGCTCGGCGGACGGGTCATTTTTGCAACAGGGCCGCACACCGCCCTTCTCTCACACGAGATATGAAGTCCCGCGCCGCGGCGTCAAACGAAATTGCCGCTACGTAAGATGGCTGACCCATTTGCGCCACATTCACGTGACAAATATGCAACTTGCCTCCGTGAACCCTGCCGCTCAACGCCGCCCGAACAGTCGGAAATACGCCCAATCGGGCAGAAATTGAGCAGCGCGCAGCGGCAGCGAAATCCCGTAGGGGAAATTGATTTTGAAATGCTCGGAACTCATGTGTTCGAACATCTCGCGCGCGGCACGGGCAGGCTCCATGACGAAGGACGCGCCCTCGTCCGCCCTTTCGCCCAATCGGGTCCGGATTGCGCCGGGATTAACGAGTTGCACATCGACGCCGCTGCCGCGCAGATCATGACGCAACGATTCCGCGAGATGCATCACGGCGGCCTTCGAGGCCCCGTAGCCGATCGAACCGGGCAGGCCCCGGAACCCGGTCAGCGCCCCGGTCAGCACGACGTGCCCATGGCCCCGCGCCAGCATGCCCGGCAGGACCGCGCCGATCACCCGGCTCGCCCCGAGATAGTTGACCTGCGCCATGTCCTCGACCCGGCCCTGATCCCAATCGCGCGCCGTCATCGGCCAGCGCGTGCCCGCGAGATAGACCACCCCGTCGATCTCTCCCGCCGCAGCCGCCGCGTCGGAGACCGCCTTGGGATCCGTGACGTCGAAGGGCAGCACCGATGCATGACCCGGCAGGGCCGCGACGAGCGTCTCCAGCCGCTCATGCGACCGTGCGCTTACCACCAGATCCGCACCGACCTTGCTGAGACAGAATGCCAGCTCTCGCCCCAGGCCTTCGCTCGCGCCAACCAACCAATACCGCTTGCCCTGCCAATCCCTCATGCCCCGCTCCTTTCGTCTTGCCCGCATGCGTCTGCCCGTCGTCCTCGCCATGACTACAGGGCTTCGTTTTTGACATAGCGGCAACTGGAAAACTCGCCACTCCGAACGGGTTTCGCGCCGCATCGCACAAGTCCTGTTCGTCGTCAGACCTCACACTTTGGCCATCGCAGCACTAGGTCCATGACTCTAGGCGCAGCAAACACGGGATCAGGATATGGGTCAGCTTCAGAACGGCGAATGGAACGATGTCTGGTACGACACCAAGTCGACAGGCGGGAAATTCGAGCGCAGCACGACCACATTTCGCAACTGGATCACCCCCGACGGTCGCCCCGGCCCCTCGGGCGACGGCGGGTTTCCGGCAGAGAGCGGACGCTATCACCTTTACGTCTCCTATGCCTGTCCTTGGGCGCACCGCACGTTGATTTTCCGGGCGCTGAAAGGCCTCGAGGCGCATATCGGCGTCAGCGTCGTGCATCCCGAGATGCTGGGCGATGGCTGGGAATTCCGGACCGACTTCGACGGGGCCACCGGCGACAGGCTGTTCGATCTGCCGTTCCTGCGCGACATTTACACCAAGGCCGATCCGAAGATCTCGGGTCGCGTCACCGTGCCCGTGTTGTGGGACACCGAACGCGGCACCATCGTCTCGAACGAGAGCGCCGAGATCATCCGCATGCTGAACGAGGCCTTCGACGACCTCACCGGCAATACCGACGACTACTGGCCCGAGACCCTGCGCGCCGACATCGAGACGGTGAACGAGCGTGTCTATCACACGGTCAACAACGGCGTGTACAAGGCGGGCTTCGCCACATCTCAAGAGGCCTATGACGAAGCTGTCGTGGCGCTATTTGACAGCCTCGATTGGCTCGAAGCGCGGCTTTCGACCAAGCGCTACCTGATGGGCGACGCGATCACCGAAGCCGATTGGCGGCTCTTTACCACGCTGATCCGCTTTGACGCGGTCTATCATGGTCACTTCAAATGCAACCGCGCCAAGCTCATCGAATACCCCAACCTGTGGGGCTACACGCGCGAACTTTATCAGGTGCCGGGCGTGGCCGGGACCGTGCATCTCGACCATATCACGCATCACTACCACTACAGCCACGAGACGATTAACCCGCACCGCATCGTGCCGATCGGGCCGGTTCTCGACCTCGAAGCCCCCCATGGCCGCGACCATCTGGGCGCGCGCGACGCCGCCTGAGCCGCACGCCGCCCCGTCCTGCCCTGTCCGCCCCGTCCCGTCCCGCCCCGTCCCGCTTGTGGACGGGGCGGTTTTCGGTTTGAACCGTCGCCATGAGCACACAAAGCCCCCCCACCTGGATCACCATCTGCGACACCTGCAAGCGCGAGGGCTGGGACGCCGCCTCCGGCGCGACCGACGGCGAACGCCTTGCCGCACTCGTCGAAAAGGCGGCCGAAGGCCAGCCGGTGCGCACGCGGCGCGTCTCGTGCCTGATGGGGTGCCAGCAAGGATGCAACGTCGCGGTGCAGGCGGCGGGCAAGCTGAACTACACGCTGGGCCGGTTCGAGGTCACGCAAGAGACCGCGCAGGGCATCGTCGATTGGGCGGTGCTGCACGGTGAAAGCGCCAGCGGCCAAGTGCCCTACAAGACATGGCCCGCCGCGGTGAAGGGACATTTCGTGACCCGTCACCCGCCGTTGCCCGACGCCGAATGAACGCGGCCATGACCCAAGTGCGAGACCATGGTGGCGGGCTGGACGCCGCCATCGCGCGGCATGGCGGCACACGCGATGGCTGGCTCGATCTGTCGACCGGCATCAACCCCGTCCCCTATCCCGTGGGCGCGTTGCCCTTCGATGCCTGGACCGCCCTGCCCGACGCGGGCGCGCAAGATCGGCTCATCGCCGCCGCGCGCCGGTTCTGGAGGGTGCCCGAGGGGGCTGCGATCCTCGCCGCTCCCGGTGCCTCGGCGCTGATCGCGCGCCTCCCCAAGCTTGCCCCCACCGGGGCCGTCCGCATCCCCGGCCCCACCTACAACGAACACGAGGCCGCCTTTCTCGCCGCCGGGTGGAAGGTCTCCACCCGCTCGTCGAAGGCGCAGGTCGCGGTGCATCCCAACAACCCCGACGGCCGGATGTGGCAGGCCTCGGAAATCACCGCAGGCTTCGCGGTCATCGACGAGAGCTTCTGCGACATCCGCCCCGACGCCTCGCTCGTGGCGCTGGCAGGGCGTCCCGGCACGGTGGTGCTCAAGAGTTTCGGCAAGTTCTGGGGCCTCGCCGGCCTGCGTCTCGGCTTTGCCATCGCCGAGCCGGCGCTGATCGAGGCCCTTGCCGAAAGCCTCGGCCCATGGCCCGTCTCGGGCCCCGCCCTCGCCATTGGCGCACGGGCGCTCGAGGATCACGGCTGGGCCAAGACCACGCGTGAGCGGCTGAAATCCGATGCCGCGCGTCTCGACGGGATGATGACGGCCAAGGGGGCAGAGATCTCGGGCGGCACCGATCTGTTCCGCCTCTACGAGGTCGACGACGCCGCCGCATGGCAGGAGCGTCTGGCACGGGGCGGCATCTGGAGCCGGATCTTCCCGTGGTCGGCCACGCATCTGCGCCTCGGACTGCCCGCCCCCGACCGCTGGGGGCAGATCGAGGCGGCGCTGTGAGCCTGTGGTTGCTCATCGCCATGGCACTCGACGCCGTGTTCGGCGAGCCCGAGAAGATCTGGGGCCGCGTGCCGCACCCGGCCGTGCTGATGGGCCGCGCCGTGGGCTGGTTCGACCATATGCTCAACATCGGCGGCCCGGCGCGCGGGCGCGGCATCCTCACCTGCGCCGCGTTGGTCTTCGGGGCGTTCTCGCTGGGCGAGGCGCTGGCCGCGATGCCGGGGCCTTTCGCCGAAATCGTGGTCGCCGCGATCCTTCTGGCCCAGCGCAGCCTTGTCGATCACGTCCGCGCCGTGGCCACGGGCCTGCGGCAATCGCTCGACCAAGGCCGTCATGCCGTGTCGATGATCGTCGGTCGCGACACGGCGGCAATGGACGAGGCGGCGGTGGCCCGCGCCGCGATCGAGAGCGCCGCCGAGAACCTCTCGGACGGCGTTACCGCCCCGGCCTTGTGGTTCCTGATCGGCGGACTGCCCGGCCTTCTGGTCTACAAGATCGTCAACACCGCAGATTCGATGATCGGCTACCGCACGCCGCGTCACGAGGGCTTTGGCTGGGCCAGCGCGAAGCTCGACGACGTGATGAACTGGGTGCCCGCGCGGCTTACCGCGTTTTTGCTCTGGCTCGTCGCGGGCCGTCCGGGTCGCTGGCGCGAGATTGCCACCGAGGCCCGGCTGCACCGCTCGCCCAACGCGGGCTGGCCCGAGGCGGCGATGGCCCGCGCGCTGGGCGTGGCGCTGTCGGGACCGCGTGCCTACCACGGGCGGATGCAGGACTTTCCTTGGGTAAACGCGGACGGCTTTCGCGAGATAGGTGCCGCGGCGGTCGAAGCCGCCTGTGCGATGCTGTGGAAGGCGTGGGCGGCGGGACTTTGCGTGGTGATCGTGCTGGCATGGACGTGAGTTGCCCCCCATGGGCATGGCTGGCAGGCTCCGCCGCGACCCGCAACAGACAGGACACCCCTACATGCGCCTCAAGGCCCGCCTTCTCGCTCCGCTGATCCTTTCGACCCTGCCCGCTCTCGCCCCCGCCCTCTCGCAGGCGCAGGATGCCACTGGTCCCAAGCCGCCCTGCGGTGGCGATTTCGGCGCTTGGGTCGAAGGGGTGAAGGCCGAGGCCACGGCGATGGGCCACCCGGCCGAGACGGTGAACGCTTTCTTCTCGGGCGTTCGCACTGATGCGGCCGTTGTTCAGGCCGACCGCGCGCAAGGCGTGTTCCAGCGTGACTTCGTCGACTTTTCGCGGCGGCTGATCTCGGAAAACCGGATCGCCAATGGCCGCGCCAATGCCGACAAATACGATGCCACCTTCGACCGGATCGAGGCCGACTACGGTGTGCCGCGCGGCGTTCTTCTGGCCTTCTGGGCCTTCGAGACCGATTACGGCGCGATTCAGGGCGACTTCAACACCGTGAACGCGCTGGCCACGCTTGCGCATGACTGCCGCCGCCCCGAGCTGTTCCGCCCGCAACTTCTGTCGGCGATCGAGCTTTATGCGCAGGGCGGTCTCGATCCGGCCAGCACCACCGGTGCCTGGGCCGGTGAAATCGGGCAGGTGCAGATGTTGCCCGCCGACATCATCGAGAATGGCATGGACGGCGACGGCGACGGCCGGGTCGACCTCAAGGGATCGGCGCGCGACGCGCTCGTGTCGGGCGGCAAGATGCTATCGCACTTGGGCTGGCGCGCGAATGAGCCATGGCTGCAGGAAATCGTGGTGCCGCAGACCATGGACTGGAGCCAGACCGGTCTCGACACCGAAAAACCCGTCTCCGAATGGCAGGCGCTGGGCGTCACCGGCCGCTCGGGCGATCTCGGTGCGTCCACCCTGCCGGCCTCGGTCCTGCTGCCGATGGGCAAGGACGGCCCGGCCTTCCTCGCCTACCCGAACTTCCGGGTCTATTTCGAGTGGAACCAGAGCCTCGTCTACGTCACCACCGCCGCCTATTTCGCCAACCGACTGAGCGGTGCCCCGGTCTATGACGCGGGCAACCCCGCGCCCGGCCTTGCGGGTGAAGAGATGGTCCGGCTTCAGGAAAAACTGCAGGCGCGTGGCCATGACGTCGGTGGAGCCGACGGCATCCTGGGCGAGATGACGCGCGAGGCGGTGCAGGCCGAACAGGAGCGTCTGGGCCTTGCCGCCGATGCCTGGCCAACCCGCGCCCTGCTCGACGCGCTCTGACCCGAGGGAACCTTCTAGCGCGGGAAGGACGTTGCGGGGGCAAGCCTGTCACGAAAGGAGCCCCCGCATGGCCCGAGCGCAGCTCTATCGCATGTCGATGCCTAAGCATCTCTGCCCCTTTGGGCAGAAATCGCTCCATCTTCTGAAATCAAAGGGGTTCGAGGTTGAGGACCACGAGTTGACCACGCGCGAGGCGACGGATGCCTTCATGCGCGAGCATGGCGTCAAGACGACGCCGCAGACCTTTATCGATGGCAAGCGCATCGGCGGCTATGACGATCTGCGCGCGCATTTCGACATGAGACCGGCCAAGCCCGAGGGTACGACCTACGAGCCGGTGATCGCGATCTTCGGGATGGGGTTCGTGCTCGCGCTGGCGGTGGCTTGGGTCGCGCTGGGTACGATCTTCGCCTGGCAGACCATCGGTTGGTTCATCTCGATCTCGATGTGCCTTCTGGCGCTACAAAAGCTGCGCGACGTCGAGGGCTTCACCAACGGCTTTCTTAACTATGACCTGCTGGCGCAGCGTTGGGTGCCTTATGCCTATATCTACCCTTGGGCCGAGGCGGTGGCGGGCGTGCTGATGACGGCGCTCCTGCTGACATGGTTCTCGGCGCCCTTGGCGCTGTTCATCGGCACGGTGGGCGCGGTCTCGGTGATCAAGGCGGTCTGGATCGACAAGCGCGAGTTGAAATGCGCCTGCGTCGGCGGCGACAGCAATGTTCCCTTGGGCTTCATCTCTCTCACCGAGAACGTGATGATGGCCGGGATGGGGCTGTGGATGCTGATCATGCTGGTGGCCTGAGCCTTTACAATCCAGCAAGCGATGCACATTATACGGGCCATACGGTAGTGATCGGTCGATGAGATCTCATCCCTGATCTGGCCCCCGCAGAGTTGCCGCTCTGCGGGGGTTTCTCTTTGCCGGACGTTACCGCCCGACCCAGAGACGGACGATCGTCACCGCGAGCGTTGCCACTGCGACGACCACCATCCACTTACGGTAGCTGGCTTCGGTCAATGCACATCACCTCCCCTCGCCGCGATGTGTCGCGGCAGGAGGAAGTCTTGCCAAAACCCCGGCAATTTCTCAAGTGTTCTTGTTACGTTCCGCAATCACGAGTTGCTTCGTCACCGAAGCATGACCTCAGGCGACCATCTGCTCGGCTTTGCGAAGATCGACCGAAACGAGCTGGCTCACGCCCTGTTCGCCCATGGTGACGCCGTAGAGCCGGTCCATCCGCGCCATCGTCACCGCGTGGTGGGTGATGATCAAAAACCGCGTGTCGGTGCGGCGGGTCATCTCGTCGAGCAGGTCGCAGAACCGGGTCACGTTGGCGTCGTCGAGCGGCGCGTCGACCTCGTCGAGCACACAGATCGGCGCCGGATTGGCGAGGAACACCGCGAAGATCAGTGCCAGCGCCGTCAGCGTCTGTTCGCCGCCCGACAGAAGCGACAGCACCGAGAGCTTCTTGCCCGGCGGTTGGCACAGGATCTCGAGCCCCGCCTCGAGCGGGTCGTCGCTCTCGACCAGCGTGAGCCGCGCCTCGCCGCCGCCGAACAGATGGGTGAACAGCGTGCCGAAGTTCTCGTTGACCTGCGAAAACGCGGCGAGCAGACGCTCGCGGCCCTCGCGGTTCAGGCTGCCGATGCCGGTACGCAGCGTGCGGATCGCCTCTTCGAGGTCGGCCTTCTCGCTGACCAGCCCATCGTGCTCTTCGCGGATCGCCTCGGCGTCCTCCTCGGCCCGCAGGTTGACCGAGCCAAGCGCGTCGCGCTGACGCTTGAGCTGCGCGACCTTGGCCTCGACCTCCTCGGCGGGCGGCGGGGCCAGCGCGCCGACGTCGAGCGTGGCGAACAGCTCTTCGGGCGTGGTCTCCAGCGTCTCCTGGATCCGCTCGGCGGCCTGCGTCGCGGCGGTGCGGGCGGCCTCGGCGCGGGCTTCGGAGGCGGCGCGACGTTCACGCGCCTCGGAGGCGGCGCGCTCGGCGGCGCGCTCGGCGGCCTGCGCATCGGTAAGCGCGCCTTCGGCGGCGCGCAGCGCCTCGGTCGCAGCGTCGCGGCGGGCCTCGGCCTCATTGATGCCTGCGTCCAGCGTGCGCCGCTCGGCAAAGATCGCCTCGGGCCGTTCGCGCGCGCGCTCAAGCTCGGCTTCGGTCTCGGCGCGCCGCGCGGTCAATTCGCCAACACGGCCCCGTGCGGTTTCGGCCCGCTGACGCCAGCCATCAAGCTCGCGCGCGACGGTCTCGGCGCGGCGTGCCCGGGCTTCGCCATTGCGACGGATCTCGTCGGCTTCGGAGCGACGGGTGATCATGGTGATCCGCGCGGCTTCGACCAATTGGCGGCCCTGTTCCACGGCGGCGCGCGCGGCATCGAGATCGTCGAGATCGCGCAAGCCCGCCTCGGCTTCGATCAGCGCCTCGCGCCCGGCGCGGCCCTCGGCCTCAAAGCGCGCCATCGCCTGTTGCGCGGCGTCGCGGCGGGTCTGGGCACGGCCCGTCTCCCCCTCGGCACGGCTGAGCGCGCGCGCCGCCTCGGACAGCGCGGTTTCGGCGGCGCGGCGCGCGGCGCGGGCGGCGGCATCGGCCTCGCGGGCACGCTCCAGCGCGGTCGTGGCCTGCGCGTGGGTCTCGGTCAGCTCGGCGAGCTTGGCCTCGATCACCTCAAGCTCTTCGCGCAGCGCGCTCAGACGGTTCACCTGCTCCAGCCTGAGAGCGGCGGCGGAGGGCGCATCCTCGGCCCCGGCGCGGTAGCCGTCCCAGCGCCACAGATCGCCCTCGCGGCTCACCAACCGCTGACCCGGCTTCAACCGGGCCTGAAGCCCTGCCCCCTGTTCGCGGGCGACCACGCCGACCTGCGCGATGCGGCGGCCCAGAAGCCCCGGCGCATGGACGGCGCGCGCCAGCGGCTCGGCGCCCTCGGGCAGCGATTGATCAGCGTCATAGCCCGGCAACTCGGCCCAGCCGGTCGCGCCGCGTGCGTCCACCAGCGGGGCCTTCAGATCATCGCCCAGCGCCGCGCCCAACGCCTTCTCGAAGCCCGGCTCGACCTTCAGAAGATCGAGCAGCTGCGCGCCTTCGGCGTCGTTGCGCTCAACAAGCCGCGCAAGGCCCGTCACCTCGGCGCGCAGCGCCTTGGCTTCTCCCTCGACGCCAGAGCGTGCGGCGCGGGTTTCGGCCTCGACGCTCTGGGCCTCGGCGCGGGCGGTTTCGGCCTGCGCAAGATCGGCCTCGGCGGCCTCGGCGGCGGTTTGGGCTTTGGCTTCGACCTCGGCGGCCTGCGTCACACCGGCTTCGGCCTGCGCGCTCGCGTCGGTTGCGGCAGCGAGCTGCGCCTTGGCCTGTTCTGCGGCCTCGGCGCTGGCGACGATGCGCTTCTTGGCCTCGGCCACGAGGCGTTGCGCCGACTGGTGACGCGCGGCGAGCCGGGCAGTGTCCTCGGTGCGCTGCCCTTGGGCATGCTCGGCCTCGGTCAGGATCTCGCCCGCCTCGCGCGCCGTCTCCTCGGTGAGGGCAAGCCGGGCATCATGCCCTTGCCCCGCCTGCGAAAGCTCGGCAGCCTCGGCCTCGAGCGCGCGCATCGTCTCGCCCGCATCGCGGTCGAGCACACCCTCGCGCTCCATGTCGCGGTCGAGCTGTTCGATCCGCGCGCCAAGTGCGCGGATCGCGCCGCGCGCGCGCTTTTCCTGATCGAGCAGCCGGTCGCGCTCGGCCTCATGACGGTTCAGCACGGCGGTGGCGATGGTCGCCTCTTCGCGCAGCGGCGGCAGCGCGGCCTCGGCGGCGGCGCGCGTCGTCACGGAAGTCCCGGCAATCCCGTCGGCGCGGGCGGCGGCCTGCGCCATCTCGCGCAGCTCTTCCTCGGCGGCGCGGCGCATCGTTTCGGCGGCGTTCCAGCGCAGCCACAAGAGCAGCCCCTCGGCCGCGCGCAGCGCCGTGCCGATCTCGCGGTAGCGCGCCGCCGTCCGGGCCTGTCGCGCCAGCGTAGCCAGCTGGGCCGCCTGGCTTTCGACCACGTCATCGACGCGAGACAGGTTGGCCTCGGCCCCGCGCAGCTTCAGTTCGGCCTCATGACGACGCTGATAGAGCCCCGAGATGCCGGCGGCCTCTTCGAGGATGCGCCGCCGCGCCGTGGGCTTGGCGTTGATCAGCTCGGAGATCTGGCCTTGCCGCACAAGGGCGGGCGATTGCGAGCCCGTGGAGGCATCGGCAAAGAGCATCTGCACGTCGCGGGCGCGGACCTCGCGGCCATTGAGGCGGTAGGCTGAGCCGAGGTCGCGGGTGATGCGGCGTCCGATCTCGAGCGTATCGGAATCGTTGAAGGCGGCGGGGGCGAGCCGCTCGGCGTTGTCGATGGCGAGCGTCACTTCGGCGTGGTTGCGCGCGGGGCGGGTCGCGGCACCGGCGAAGATCACGTCTTCCATGCCGCCGCCGCGCATCGCGGTGGGGCGGTTTTCGCCCATCACCCAGCGCAGCGCCTCCAGAAGGTTCGACTTGCCACAGCCGTTCGGGCCGACCACGCCGGTGAGCCCGTCCTCGATCACCAGATCGGTCGGGTCGACGAAGCTCTTGAAGCCGTTCAGCCGCAGCCGGGAGAATCGCATGAAAGCCGCCCTCGTTCGCGCTCTTGGTCGCGCGCCTATGCGGGACACAAGGCCCCGAAGTCAACGCGCGCGGCCCTTTGCGCGCGGGGTTCCGCCGCGTTTGCGGGGCCGAACCATGCCCTGCGTCCCGGCCTTGGCGCTTGACGCCGGGCAGTGGCGCGGCGCAGAAACGGGGGGCAAGGTTCCCCTTTGCGGCGCGAAGCGTCCCTGGGGAGGAAATCGGGAATGCGGAAGGGGCCGATCCAGTCAGGAGGCCCCCAGCCGCAGCCGCCCCCGCGACTGTAAGCGGTGAGCGCCCCTCCGGCACCACTGGGAGAGATCCCGGGAAGGTGGGGGGATGCCACGACCCGCGAGCCAGGAGACCGGCCCTGCGTGATGCAACCGATACCCCGTCGGGTGGACGGGACAGGAGAACTGACATGACGACCAAGACCATCGCCGCCTCCGGCAGCACCACCGACATCGCCACCATCGCCTTTGCCGCGATCCTCGGCCTAGGGCTGATCTTCGCCGCCGGCTTCAGCCAGGCGGGTGCGATGCACGACGTGGCCCATGATTCGCGCCACGCGACCGGCTTTCCCTGCCACTGATCGCCCGGACATGTTGAAACAGATCGGGGCCAGCGCGCTGTTCGCTGGCCTGGCCGCAGGCGTGCTCGCAGCACTCCTGCAGCTTTGGTTCGTCGTGCCCTTGCTGATGGAAGCCGAGCTTTACGAGACCGGCGCGCGGTCGCACTTCACCGAGGGCTTCATCGGCTCGGACGCGGGCGCACCGCCCTTGGGCGATGCGATCGGGCGTCATGTCGGCACCATCGCGCTCAACGTCGTCGGCTGGATCGGCTTTGGCTTCGTGCTGGCGGCGGGCTTTGCCCTCGCGGCCCGGCGGGGCGTGCGGATCGACGCGCGCGCAGGGCTCCTCTGGGGCCTTGCAGGCTTTGTGGCGCTGGCGCTGGCCCCCGCCTTCGGGCTGCCGCCCGAGCTTCCCGGCACCATCGGGGCCGAGGTCTCCGAGCGGCAGCTCTGGTGGGGCGTCACGGTAGTGGCGACGGCGCTTGGCCTTGCCGTCACGGCGTTTGGACCCGGGCTCGCATGGATCGCGGGTGGCGTGGCGCTCCTTGCACTGCCGCATCTGATCGGCGCGCCGCATCTCGACCGCTACTTTGGCACCGCGGCCCCCGAACTGGGTGCGCTTTTTGCCACGCGGGCGCTGGGCGTATCGGCGGCGGCATGGGCGCTCTTGGGCGTCACGGCCGGATGGGTCTGGTCGCGCGAGGCGGCCTGACGCCTCAGGCCGGGATGCGACCGATAAGACCGTGCCGAAGTTGCCCCAGCGGCCGGGCATCGGTGATCTCGCCGCCCGGCGCTGCGGCGTAGAGATCCGCGAGCTTACGGACCTCGGCCGCCTGCGTGGCCGGGTCCACCCCCGCAAAGAGATAGGCTGTCTTGCCCGCGCCCCGGATCGACAGGGCCACGGGCGAATGGCAGACATTGAGACAATCGACGAGGCGCACCACGACCCCATCGCGCAAACCCTTACACAGGGCATCGGCCAAGGCCGCCCCCTCAGGCGCCTGCCCCGGCGCCGCACAGGTCGCGCAGATCGTGATGCAGTCCATATTTCCCTCCGGCGTGCCTGCGCCGACCAGTAACGGATGACCCATATGCCCGCCAAGATCCCCGCCACCGTCGTCACCGGCTTTCTCGGCGCCGGCAAGACCACGCTGATCCGCCACATGCTCGAGAACGCCCAAGGCCGTCGCATCGCGCTCATCATCAACGAGTTCGGCGATCTCGGCGTCGACGGCGGCATCCTGAAGGGCTGCGGCATCGAGACCTGCCGCGAGGAGGACGTGGTCGAGCTGTCGAACGGCTGCATCTGCTGCACCGTGGCCGATGACTTCATTCCGACGATGGAGAAGCTTCTGGATCGCGAGGACCGGCCCGATCACATCGTGATCGAGACCTCCGGCCTCGCTCTGCCGCAGCCGCTCATCCGCGCCTTCAACTGGCCCGGCATCTCGACCCGCGTGACGGTCGACGGCGTCGTCACCGTGGTCGACGGCAAGGCCGTGACCGAAGGCCGCTTTGCCCACGACATCGCCGCGATCGACGCGCAGCGCGCCGCCGACGATGGCCTCGATCACGAGACGCCGCTGTCGGAGCTGTTCGAGGACCAGATCGCCGCCGCCGACATGATCGTCGTCAACAAGACCGACCTCTTGGAGCCCGCCGAGGCCGAGGCGCTGGCCGCCCGGCTCAAATCCGAGGCGCGCTCCGGCGTGCAGGTGGTGCGCGCGACGATGGGCGCGCTTCCGGTCGAGGTGCTGCTGGGCCAAGGGGCCGCGGCCGAGGCCGACATGGAAAGCCGCCATGAGGTGCACCACCATCACCACCACGACGATGAGGACGGTGGCGACCACGACGATCACCACCACGAGCACGGCCATGACGAGTTCGAGAGCTTCGTCGTCACTCGCGCCGAGGTGACCGACTCCAAGGCTTTTGCCGCACAGGTCGCCGAGGTGATCCGCGCGCATGACATCCTGCGGCTCAAGGGTTTCGTCGCGGTGACGGGCAAGCCGATGCGGCTGACGCTTCAGGCCGTCGGTCCGCGGGTCGACACGCATTTCGACCGGCCCTTCGGCGCCGAGCCGCGCGAGACGCGGCTGGTGGTGATCGGCGAGGCTGGCCTTGATCGTGCGGCGATCGAGGCGGCGCTGGCGGCATGAGCGTCGAGGTGATGCCCGCGCGCGCGACCGATCCCGGTCCGCGCGCGCTGATCGAGGCCAGCCACGATCTGATGCGGTCGCTGTTCAAGCCCGAGGAAAACCACTTCCTGCCGATCGAGGCGCTGACCGCCCCTGACATCCGGTTCTTCGCGGCCTATGAGGGCCAGACGCCGCTGGGCTGCGGCGCGCTTCACGTGAAACCGGGCTATGGCGAGCTGAAGTCGGTCTTCGTGGCCGAGGCGGCGCGCGGGCGCGGCATCGGCGCGGCGCTGCTGGAGCGCCTCGAGCGGACGGCGCGGGACAAGGGTCTGCCCCTCGTCCGGCTCGAGACCGGCAGCCTGCTGGCTGCCGCGCATCGGCTCTACGCGCGCCACGGTTACGAGGCACGCGGCCCGTTCGGGGACTATGCCGCGAACGAGACGAGCCTGTTCATGGAAAAGCGGCTGTGATCTCAGCCCTTGGGCTCGGGTGCCTTCTCGGCGGCCTTCGCCTGAGCCTCTTTCATGCGCTTGAGAAGCTCCGCCTTGTCGGCGCGCTTGTCAAAAGGGGTCTTCTCGGTGCCACGGGCATTGTGCTCGCTGTGCTTGGGCGCGTTGCGGCTGCCCTTGGCGCCGCCCGACTTGCTGTAATCCATCATCCGCTCCTGTAACTGGGGGGTGCCGTTCCCTGCCCCAACGCGGGCGGCGGCGCAAGCGTTCACGAAAGGGCCTTCATGCATCTTCTTGCCGCCACGCCGGGCACCGTCTCCGACGGCACGGAGGCCGTCGATCTGGGCCAGACCCCCGGCGATCTCGTCGTCATCTCCGCCGCCGACACCGAACTTGCAAGCCTGAGTGCGGCGCGGGCGCAGGTGCCAGAGGCCCCGGAGCTGCGGCTGGCGAGCCTCATGCACCTGCAGCACCCGATGTCGGTCGACCTGCATCTCGACGATTGCGCGACGAAATCCCGCCTCGTGGTGGCGCGGGTGCTGGGCGGCGCGGGCTACTGGAAATACGGGCTGGTGCAATACGCCGCGCGGCTGGCCGAGGCGGGCGTGCCCTTCGCCGCCCTGCCCGGCGACGACAAGCCCGACCCCGAGCTGCGCGAGCTGTCGACCGTAGGCGCGGATGATTACGATGCGCTCTGGTCCTACCTCGTCGAGGGTGGGCCCGAGAACGCCGCGAACTTTCTGGCGCACGCCAAGCATATGCTCGACGGCGGCGAAGCGCCGCAGGCGGCGCGGCCCCTGCTGCGCGCCGGTCTCTACTGGCCGGGTCGGGGCATCGCCGATCTCGATCAGGTGCAGGCTTCATGGACCAAGAGCGCGCCGGTCATCCCCGTAGTGTTCTACCGCGCGCTTTTGCAGGGCGCGCAACTCGCGCCGATCGACCGGCTGGTGCGGGCGCTGCTGCGTCAGGGGCTGAACCCGATGCCGATCTTCGCGGCCTCTCTCAAGGATCCGGTGTCACGCGACACGCTGACGGGGCTGATGGCCGAGGCGCCGCCGGCGGTGATCCTCAATGCCACCTCATTCGCCACGGGGGGGGCTGTCGCAGGCGATGCCGCCTCGCCCAACCCGCTGGCCAGCCCCGCGGCCAACGCCGCCCCGGTGTTCCAGATCGTGCTGGCCTCGAGCAGCGAGGAGGCCTGGGAAGAGGGCCTGACCGGCCTGTCGGCCCGCGACATCGCGATGAACGTGGCGCTTCCGGAGGTGGACGGGCGCATCCTGTCCCGCGCCATCGGCTTCAAGGGCGAAGCTTTCTTCGACGAGGCGACGCAATGCCGCGTCGCCACCTACCAGCCCCGCGCCGACCGGATCACCTTCGTGGCCGAGTTGGTCACGCGCTGGGCCCGATTGCGCGAAACGCCCGCGCCCGACCGCAAGGTGGCGCTGATCCTCGCCAATTACCCCAACAAGGACGGCCGCCTTGCCAACGGCGTCGGCCTCGACACTCCCGCCGCCACGGTCCACGCGCTCAAGCTCCTGCAAGGCGCGGGCTACGGCGTCGAAGCGGTGCCCGAAGACGCGCAGGTGCTGATGGATCGGCTTATGGCGGGGCCGACCAACTGGCTCACCGACCGCGCCACGCGCGAGGGGGGCGAAGTGCTGCCGCTCGCGAAGTACGAGCGGTATTTCGGCGATCTGCCATGGGCGGCCAAGAGGCAGATCCTCGACCGCTGGGGTCCGCCGGGCGACGACCCGTTTCTTGCGCGCGGCGGCTTTGCCCTGTCGCTGCACCGCTTCGGCAACGCCGTGGTCGGGCTGCAACCGGCACGCGGCTACAACATCGACCCGACCGAGACCTACCATTCGCCCGACCTCGTGCCGCCGCACCATTACCTCGCCTTCTACTTCTGGCTGCGGCATCACTGGGGCGCGGACGCGCTGGTGCACATGGGCAAGCACGGCAACCTCGAATGGCTGCCTGGCAAGGCCCTCGCCTTGTCCGACACCTGCTGGCCCGAGATCGCCTTTGGGCCAACGCCCCATCTCTACCCCTTCATCGTCAACGATCCCGGCGAGGGCACCCAGGCCAAGCGCCGAGCGCAGGCGGTGGTGATCGACCATCTGACACCGCCGCTGACGCGCGCCGAAAGCTATGGCCCGCTGCGCGACCTCGAGGCGCTGGTGGATGAATATTACGAGGCCGCAGGCGTCGACCCGCGCCGCATCACCCATTTGCGGCGCGAGATCCTGAGCCTCGCCGAGACCACGGGCCTTGCCTCGGACGCGGGCTTCTCGGGTCAGGCCGACACCGATCTCGCGAAGCTCGACGCCTGGCTGTGCGAGCTGAAGGAGGCGCAGATTCGCGACGGGCTGCACATCTTCGGCCAATCCCCCGAAGGCCGTCAGGAGCGTGACCTCGCCATCGCGCTGGCGCGGGTGCCGCGCGGCACCGGTGCCGCGTCGATCCTGCGGGCGCTGGCGGATGACTTGTCGCTGGAGTTCGACCCGCTCGATTGCGACATGGCCGCCAACTGGACCGGCCCGCGCCCCGATGCGCTCGCGCACGAGGGCAAGTGGCGCAGCCACGGCGACACGGTGGAGCGGCTGGAGGAACTGTGCCAGCGCCTGCTCGACGGGAAGGCGCAGCCCCCCGGCCCCGCCTCGGCCGCCGTTCTCGATGAAATCGAGACGAAGCTCCGCCCCGCCATCGCCGAATGCGGCCCGGCCGAGGGCACGGGCCTGCTGATCGGTCTCGATGGCCGCGCCGTGGCACCCGGCCCTTCTGGCGCGCCGACGCGCGGGCGGCCCGACGTGCTGCCGACGGGGCGCAACTTCTTTTCCGTCGACGCGCGCGCCGTGCCCACGCCGACCGCTTGGGCGCTAGGCTGGAAATCGGCCAACCTCTTGATCGAAAAGCACCTGCAGGATCACGGCGACTGGCCGCGCAGCATGCTGGTCACCGCTTGGGGCACCGCCAACATGCGCACCGGAGGCGACGACATCGCGCAGGCGCTGGCCCTCATGGGCGTAAAGCCGACATGGGACAGCGCCAACCGCCGCGTTACCGGCTTCGAGGTGCTGCCCGAGGGCGTTCTCGGCCGCCCGCGCGTCGACGTGACCTTGCGCATCTCGGGCTTCTTCCGCGACGCTTTCCCGCAGCTCGTGGCCTTGGTGGATTCGGCGGCCCGCGCGGTGCAGGCGCTTAGCGAGCCCGAGGACATCAACCCTGCGGCGGCGCGGGTGCGTGCAGGTGGATCGGCGGCGCGGGTCTATGGCTCGAAGCCCGGTGCTTACGGAGCCGGTTTGCAGGCCCTGATCGACGAGCGGATCTGGACCGAGCGCGCGGACCTCGGACGGGCCTATCTCGACTGGGGCGGCTACGCCTATGGCGCGGGACAGGAGGGCGAAGCCGACCGCGAGGGCTTTGCCGCGCGGCTGGGCCAAGTCGAAGCCATTGTGCAGAATCAGGACAACCGCGAGCACGACATCCTCGATTCGGACGACTACTACCAGTTCGAGGGCGGTGCCGCGGCGGCGGTGGCCAGCCTGCAGGGCCGCGAACGGCCGATCTACCACAACGACCATTCGCGCCCCGAGCGGCCCGTCATCCGCAGCCTCGACGAAGAAATCGCGCGGGTCGTGCGGAGCCGCGTCGTGAACCCCAAGTGGATCGATGGCGTAAAGCGCCACGGCTACAAAGGCGCCTTCGAGATCGCCGCGACGGTCGACTACCTCTTCGCCTTCGCCGCCACGACGCGGGCGGTGAAGAACCACCATTTCGATCTCGTGGAGGAAGCGGTGTTGGCCGATGAAGACACGCGCGACTTCATCGCCGAGCACAACGCCCCCGCCCTGCGCGAGATCGCCGAGCGGCTGCACGAGGCGATCGAGCGCGGACTGTGGCAGCCGCGCTCGAACTCGGCCCGCGCCCGGATCGAGGCGCTGCGGTGAGCCAGACGCTGGAGGGGCGGCTGATCGAGATCGTCCGCGCCGCGCCCGAGCTGATGGCCGCCTTCCGAGCCGCCCGCGACCTCGACCTGCCCGACTGGTGGATCGTCTCGGGCGCGCTCTACGGGGCCGTATGGAATGCGCTCACCGCTCGGCCCGCGATGAACGGGATAAAGGATATCGACCTGTTCTACTTCGACCCGGACGTCAGTTGGGAAGCCGAGGACCGCATCATCCGCCACGCGGCACCGATGTTCGCACCCACGCCTCCGGTCGAGATCCGCAATCAAGCGCGGGTGCCGTTGTGGTATCGTGACCATTTCGGCCATGCCTGTCCCGACTATGCCAATAGCCGCGAGGGGATCGACCATTTCGCGTCACGCACGCATTGCCTCGGCATGCGGCTGCGCCCCGATGACGGCTTCGACGTCTACGCGCCCCATGGGCTCGAGGACATCTTTGCGATGCGGGTCGTGCCGAACCCGGTCCTGCCCAATCGCGCCACCCACGAGGCCAAGGCCGCGCGGCAGAAGACCTGCTGGCCGGAACTGATGGTCGTGCCGTGGCCCGAGGCCCCGCACGCTTGACGACGCGCCCGCCCGCCCCAGAGTGAAGGCACCCAAGCGCCCGGAGGCCCCATGATCGTCAACCTCGTCGTCCTGCTCGCCTGCCAGCTAGCGGGCGAGATCGCCGCACGCGGCCTTGGCCTGCCCGTGCCCGGCCCGGTGATCGGTATGGCGCTGCTGTTCGCCGCCCTCATCGCGCGACCCCGACTGGCGCAGCGCATCGCCCCCACCACCTCGGCGCTGCTTGGCAACCTGTCGCTTTTGTTCGTACCGGCGGGTGTCGGCGTGGTCGGACATCTCGACACGCTGGGTCGTGACGGGGTGGCGCTGATGGCGGCGCTACTGCTGTCGACCGTCGCCGCGATCCTCGCGGGTGTTTATGTGTTCTTGCTTGTCGCGCGGCTGATAGGGACGCCGGAATGACCCCCGCCGATCCGGCCGAGATCTGGACCTACCTGCGCCAAGACCCGCTGTTGTGGTTGACCGCGACGCTGGTGGCCTATGCTCTGGGCGACCTCGCCTTTCGCCGCTCGGGCCGCAAGCCGCTGGTCAACCCGGTGCTCGTCGCCGTGGCGCTTCTGGCGGTGCTGCTGCGCGTTACCGGTACGCCCTATGAGCGCTACTTCGACGGCGCGCAGTTCGTGCATTTCATGCTGGGCCCCGCCACCGTGGCGCTGGCCGTGCCGCTTTATGCCAATCTGAAGCTGATCCGTTCGACCGTCTGGCCGATGCTGGCTGCGCTGGCGGCGGGTTCGGTGACGGCGCTGGTGACGGCGGTCGCCATCGGCGCGGCCTTTGGACTGCGCGGCGAGACGCTGCTGTCGCTGGCACCGAAATCGGTCACCGCCCCCGTGGCGCTCGGCGTGTCCGAAACGATCGGCGGCGCGCCCAACCTGACGGCGGTGCTGGTGATCATCACCGGCATCACCGGCGCCATCGTGGCGACGCCGCTTTTGAACCTGTTTCGCATCCGCGACTGGCGCGCGCGCGGTCTCGCGGTCGGCGTCGCGGCGCATGGCATCGGCACGGCGCGGGCGTTTCAGGTCAACGAAACAGCGGGGGCCTTCGCGGGCATCGGCATGGGACTCAACGCGCTGCTGACGGCGTTGATCGCGCCGCTGCTGGCGCCGTGGCTCGTGGCGCTGCTCACCGGGTGACGGGTTGCACACGGCCCGCGTCCGGCGCAGTCTGTCGCCCCGAATGAGGAGGCCATCATGACCGAAGACACCGACCGCCACGCGATGAAGATGGCCAAGAAAAAGGCCGCGCGCGACAAGATCATGGCCACCAAGACCGACGAAAAGGGCCTCGTCATCGTCCATACCGGCAAGGGCAAGGGCAAGTCCTCGGCCGCTTTCGGGATGATCTTCCGCTGCATCGCGCATGAGATGCAATGCGCCGTGGTGCAGTTCATCAAGGGCGGCATGTCCACGGGCGAGCGCGACCTGATCCTCGAGCGGTTCTCGGATGTGTGCCAGTTCCATACCATGGGCGAGGGCTTCACCTGGGAAACGCAGGACCGCACCCGCGACACCGAGATGGCGCAGGCGGCCTGGACCAAGGCCAAGGAGCTGATCCGCGATCCGGAGAATCGCATGGTGCTGCTCGACGAGATCAACATCGCGCTGCGTTACGAATATCTCGACATCAAAGAGGTCGTGGCCTTCCTGCGCGACGAGAAGCCGCGCATGACCCATGTCGTGCTCACAGGGCGCAACGCACATGACGACCTGATCGAAGCGGCCGACCTCGTGACCGAGATGGAGCTGGTGAAGCACCCGTTCCGATCCGGCATCAAGGCGCAGATCGGCGTCGAGTTCTGATCTTCAGCTGCCCTGCCGCTCGATCAGCCGCTTCAACTCGGCCACCACCCGATCTTCGCTCACCGGCTTGGACAGCACTTGGGCCTCGGGGAACTCCTGCTTGAGTTCCTCGCCGTCCACGTTGCCGGTAACGAACAGTAAAGGCACGCCCAGCGCCGCGAGATCGCGCGCCAGCGGCAGGCTCGACTCCGAGCCGAGCCGGACATCGAGCACGGCGGCATCAGGGCGGGTCGACACGGCCTGACGCGCCTCGGCGAGGCGGGTGTAGGGTCCTTCGACCAAGGCCCCCTGCTCGCCCAGCGCCATCTCCAGCGAGATCGCGATCAGGAACTCGTCCTCGACCACCATCACCCGACGCCCTTCGAGCCGGGCCTCGCCGCGCGTGGCCCGTTCGCTCTCGGCGGCGTCGTGCCCCACTGGCATATCGATCGTGCAGACCACGCCGGTTTCGGCATAGTCGATCCGCACCTCGCCCTCATCGGCGCGCAGGATCGAGCGCAGCAGCGTCGAGCCGAAGCCCGTACGCTCGGGCGGTGTGACCCGTGGCCCCCCGGTTTCGCGCCAGATCACCCGCGCGCGTCCCGGCGCAAGGCGGCTCACCTCGACCGAAACCCGGCCCTCGTCGCTGCTCAAAGCGCCATATTTGATCGCGTTGGTGGTCAGCTCATAAAGCGCCAAGGACAGGCTCTCGGCGATCTTGGGCAACAGCGTGGCCCCGGTGGCACCGCTGATCACGAACCGCCCCGGCTCGGGGTCAAAGGGCGAAATGGCGCTGTCGATCACGTCGGAGACCCTGAGCGCGCTTTCGGAAAGCTGCACGGTGAGCGCGTGACTGCGCGACAGCGCCTCCATGCGGCCCAGCAGACTGTGTTCGAGCTCGGCCACGCTTTCGGCGCAGCGGGCCGACATGCGGACCATGCCCTGCAGCACCGAAAGCATGTTGCGGGTGCGATGGTTCAACTCCGAGGTCACGAGGCGCAGGCGTTCTTCGGCCTCCTTGCGATCGGTGATATCGAGGATATGCCCGATGATCCGCTCGTGGCCCGTTTCGGGATCGCGCAGGTGCCGACCATGCGCCGCGATCCAGCGCAGCTTGCCATCCGCGCGCAGGATTCGGCAGTCGAAGGACCAGCCCTGCTTGGTCGCGAGGGCCGTGCCATAAGCCGCATCGACCTCGGCGCGGTCTTCCTCGACGACATGGGCCAGAAAATCGTCATAGCTCCACGAAGCGCGCAGGGTCTCGTAGCCGAAGATCTGGTCATGCCGCAGACTGCGCCAAGCTTCGCCAGTGGCGGTGTCCAGATCCCAGACGCCGATCTCGCCCACGGCCAGTACCAGCCTGAGATGATCCACACCGCGTTCGAGTTCCGTCAGGTCTTCCATTCAGGCATCCGTTCCCACAAGCCTTTGAGCTACATGTTCCTTCCAAGGGTTTGAACAGCAAGGCCCCATTAGTTCCCACTAAGTGCGGGATGGTACGAAGTGTCAGGCAAGAATCTGCCCGGTCGACAGCGCGGCGGGGTCGACCCGCAGCTCAATCACTGCGATTTTCCCGCTCTTTCGGGCTCTCGTAAAGGCCGCCGCGAAACCGTCTTCCTCCTCGACCACCTCACCGTGCCCGCCATAGGCGCGTGCCAGTGCTGCAAAGTCCGGGTTGGCCAGCATCGTTCCCGAAACCCGGCCCGGGTACTGTTTCTCCTGGTGCATGCGGATTGTCCCGTATCGGCCATTGTTCACGACGATCACAATCGGGGTGGCGTCGTGCTGCGCCGCCGTCGACAACTCGTTCAGGGTCATCTGGAAGCAGCCGTCCCCGGCAAGACAGACCACCGTGCGCCCGGGATGCGCCAGCGACGCCGAGATCGCTGCCGGAAAACCGTAGCCCATCGAGCCCGAAGTCGGTGCAAGCTGTGTGCGATAGCCTTTGAAGCGGAAATAGCGGTGCAGCCAGCCTGCGTAATTGCCCGCGCCGTTGGTCAGGATCGCATCCTCGGGCAGGTTCTCCGAGAGCCAGCCGATCACCTGTTCCAGCTTAACCGCGCCGGGTGTCTGCTTGGGAGCGAGCCAACCCTCGTAATCATCGCGCGCTACATGGGTCCAGCCGAACCAATCGGCGCCGCAGGGCGCGAGCTCGGCCAGCGCCGAGAGCATTGCGGGTGCCTCGGCCACCGCCGCCAGTTCCGGCCGCCAGACGCGACCGATTTCATCCGCATCGGCATGGACATGGATCAGCAGCTTGTCGTGGCCTGCCGGATCGAGGAGGGTGTAGCCCTGTGTTTCGATATCGCCTAACCGTGAGCCGATCACCAACAGCGCGTCGGCGGCGCGGACCCGTTCGGCGAGCTTGGGGTTCACGCCGACGTTCAGGTCGCCCACGTAATTCGGGTGCCGGTTGTCCATGTAGTCCTGCCGCCGGAATCCCGCTGCCACCGGGAGGCCTTGGGCCTCGGCAAAGCGGGCGAGATCGGCGGCGGCGCGGCCCGACCAATGCGGCCCGCCGACCACCACCAACGGACGCTCGGCCCGGCGCAGCCGTTCCATGATCCGCGCCGCCGTGCCCGAGAGATCGGGGGCGAGCCGCTCCGGCGCGGGGGACAGGTCGTGCGCATCGGCTCGCCCCGACAGCACATCTTCGGGCAGCGCCAGCACCACCGGGCCGGGGCGGCCCGACATCGCCACCTCAAAGGCGCGACCGATGTATTCGGGGATCCGCGCGGTGTCGTCGATCTCGGCCACCCATTTGGCGAGGCCGCCGAACATGGCGCGGTAGTCCACCTCCTGAAACGCCTCGCGGTCGCGGTCGCCGCGCGCGATCTGCCCCACAAAGAGCACCATCGGCGTGCTGTCCTGCTGCGCGACATGGACACCCGCGCTGGCATTGGTGGCCCCCGGCCCGCGCGTGACGAAGGCGACGCCGGGACGACCCGTGAGCTTGCCATGCGCCTCGGCCATCATCGCGGCCCCGCCCTCGTGGCGGCAGACGACATTGGCGATGGCGCTGTCGTGCAACCCGTCGAGCACCGCTAGAAAGCTTTCGCCCGGCACCGAGAACGCCCGCTCCACCCCGAGTGTCGCGAGCTGGTCCACCAGAATCCTGCCACCGTGCCGCATGAAAAACCCTCCCTTTCAGGCCGGAGCATGGCCGCGCCCGCTCCGCCCCGCAAGCGGATCAGAGACTGACTTCGGGGCGGAAGCCTGCGGGGATGCGGTCGCGCGCCTCGAGCACCAGATCGGCCATCACCTCGCCCACCAGCGGCGCGAGGCCGAAGGCGATCTTGAAGCCGCCATTGGCGATCCAGGCGTTGTCGCGGAACGGGTGCGCCCCGAGCATCGGCGCGCGGCTGCGGGCGCGCGGGCGCACCCCGGCCCAGCGCGCGACCAGCTCCGCGTCCTCAAGGGCCGGGCACAGCGCGCGGGCGCGGGCGATCAGTACGTCGAGCTGGCCATCGGTCGCGGCCCCGTCCTCGTAGTCGCGCTCCGAGGTCGAGCCGATCCCCACCGTGCCGTCGGCGTGCGGCACCGCGTGCAGACCCTCTGCAAAGAGCTGCGGTGAGCCAGCGGTGTCGAAGTTGCGCGGACGCAGCAGCGCCGCCTGCCCCTTGACCCCGGTGCCGGCGGTCTTGCCCGCCATGGCCGAGATCTCCTCAAGCCCCGCCACCCCCGTGGCCCAGACCACCGGTCCCTTCGGCAGGCCGTCTTGGGCAATCTCGCCGCCCAGCGTTTCCAACGCGCGCGCCAGCGCCAGCGTCGCGCGGCGCGGGTGCAGACGGGCGGTCAGCGTGTCGTGGACGAGCTTGCCGCTCGGGCTTGCAGGCGCCCAGCCGCCGCTCTGCGTGTCGATCACCTGCCAGTCCGCTCGCCCCTGCCACAGATCGGCCGCGCCTTGCGCGCGAGCGTAGGCCCGTTCGACCGCGCCCGCATCGGCGAGCGGCTGCAAACGCCCGGTGCGGGCATAACCGGGATCCTGCCCCGACAGCCGCGCGATGTCGGACCAATACGCTTCGGCCATCAGCAGCGCCTCGAGCTGGAACGCCTTCTTCTCGTTCCACTGCTCGGGCACATGCGGCGCCAGCGCGCCGACGATGCCGCCCGAGGCCCCGGCGGCAGGGCCATGCGGGTCTATCACCCGGACATGCGCGCCCCGCCGCGCACAGGCCACGGCAACCGAAAGCCCCCAGACCCCCGCCCCCATCACCGTCAGATCCACGCTTGCCATCGCCTCGCCCCCCCGCCATCACGAAGGCGCAACCTAAGGCAGGCGCACATGAACGACCAGCAGGCCGACATCGACTGGCGGGACGACCGCGTGCCGGTCTCGACCCGATTCGACGACCCCTATTTCTCGATCCACGACGGGCTGGCCGAAACGCGGCACGTGTTTCTGGCGGGCAATGGCCTGCCGGATCGCTTCGGCGGCGACTTTCGGATCATGGAGACGGGCTTTGGCACCGGGCTCAACTTTCTCACCGCTTGGGAGGCATGGGAGCAGGCGGGAAGCCGCGGTACGCTGCGCTTCACCAGCTTCGAAGCCTTCCCCATGCACCCCACCGACACGGCCCGCGCGCTCTCGGCCTTCCCAGACCTTGCGGGACGTGCCGGACGGCTGGTGACGGCGCTGGAGCGCGGACCGGGGCCGCATGTCTTCGATGCGGCGGTGACGCTCGATATCGTTGTGGGCGACGCGCGCGAGACGCTGCCCGCGCATGAGGGGCTGGCGGATGCGTGGTTCCTTGACGGCTTTGCCCCCGCGAAGAACCCCGAGTTGTGGGGCGACACGCTGATGCGCGAGGTTGCGGCGCACACCGCGCCGGGTGGCACGCTGGCGAGCTATACGGCAGCGGGCCACGTGCGGCGTGCGCTGGCGGCGGCGGGGCTCGAGGTAGAGCGCGCGCCGGGATTCGGGCGCAAGCGGCACATGACCCTCGCCCGGAGGCCCCGCTGATGCGCAACGACAACCGCCTCGGCATCCTGCTGATGGTCATCACCACCTTCGTTTTCGCCATGCAGGACGGCATTTCGCGCTATCTGGCCGAAAATTACAGCGTGCTGATGGTGGTAATGGTCCGCTACTGGTTCTTCGCCGCCTTCGTCATCGCCATCGCGCGGCGGCAGAAGGGCTCGATCCGCGCCGCCGCCCGCACCTCGCAGCCGCTGTTGCAAGGGTTCCGGGGCCTGCTTCTGGCAGGCGAGATCTGCGTCATGGTGGTGGGCTTCGTGCATCTCGGCCTCGTCGAGAGCCACGCGATCTTCGCGGTCTACCCGCTGCTCATCGCCGCGCTGTCAGGTCCGGTGCTTGGCGAAAGCGTCGGCTGGCGGCGTTGGGTTGCCATCGGCATCGGCTTCACGGGTGTTCTGGTGATCCTGCAACCCGGGTTCGGCGTGTTCTCCCCCGCGGCGCTGTTCCCGCTGATGGCGGCGGTGATGTTCGCGCTCTACGGGCTGCTCACGCGCTATGCGGCGCGGCGCGATTCGGCGGCGACCAGCTTCTTCTGGACCGGGGTCAGCGGCGCGGTGCTGATGACCGTGATCGGCATTCCGAACTGGCAGCCGATGATCGGCTGGGACTGGGCCGTGATGGCGCTCTTGTGCGTCACCGGCGCGGGCGGGCATTTCCTGCTGATCAAGACCTACGAGGTGGCCGAAGCCGGGGCGGTGCAGCCCTTTGCCTATCTGCAGCTCGTTTTCGCCACGAGCTTGGGGATCGCGGTCTTTGGCGAAAGCCTTGCCCCCAACGTGGCGCTGGGGGCGGTCATCGTGGTGGGCGCGGGCGTGTTCACGCTGATCCGCGCCCACCGCAAGTCGAGCTAGATCACTCCACGGGTCGCTGCGGCGGTCGGACGCCGCCGATCGACATCGGTGCCAGGATCGACAGCGACATCGACGAGGCGCGGCCCTGTGGCGACACCTCAACGGCGGGCGGCACCGGCGCGGGGGCAGGGTCTGCCTCGGCCACCACGGGCGCCGAGCCGATCCGCGCCTGCGGGCGCACGAAGGGCGGCTTGCCGTTGAGGATGTCTGAGAAGTTCACCGGCCCGGTCTCGCCGGTCAGCCGGGCGCGATAGACCGGGATCGATTCGCTGACCCGCATCACGTAGTTGCGGGTTTCGGTGAAGGGGATGTGCTCGATCCAGTCGACCACGTCGGCCTGTCCGATCCGCGGATCGCCGCGTTCGGCCATCCAGGTACGCGGTCGCGAAGCCCCGGCGTTGTAGCCGGCCGAGATCATCACCGGGCTCTGGCCGAAGGTCTCCTCGAGATAGGCAAGGTATCGCGAGCCAAGCTTGGCGTTGTAGCGCCAGTCGGTCGTCAGCTTGGAGCGCGAATAGGGCAGCCCGAGCCAGCCCGCGACCTCCTCGGCGGTGGCAGGCATCAGCTGCATCAGCCCGAGCGCGCCCACCGGGCTGCCGACGCCGATGTTGAACTCGCTCTCGCGACGCGCGATCGACATCGCCAGCTCTGGCGCGACCGGAAGATCGGTCTCGGCCAGCGCGTGCAGCGGGAAGTAGATCTCGGGGATCACGATCTGCCGGTAGGCCGCCGCCTTGCCGAGCGTCAGCGCCAGATGCGTCTCGTCGCGCTCCATCAACATGCGGCCCAGCTGCGCGATACCCTCGCGGTCGAGGCTGCGACCCAGCTCGATGGTGAAGCGCAGCGCATCGCTGTACTGCCCCGCGTCGAGCAGGAATGCCACGGCCTGGGTGCGGTCGTCCTTGAGGAACTCCCCTTGCCGCCAGTCGGCCACCGGTTCGTGACCGGTGAGCGCCGGGTCGAGCGAGAGACCAAGCTTTTCGGCGGCGAGCAGCCCGTAGAACGCCGTCTGATGCAGCGCCGCGCGGGCATAATCCAAGGCGGCGGTGTCATAGGAGCCCGACGCTTCGCGCGCCCGGCCCTGCCAATACCCGGCGCGCGCCAGCGAGATCGGGCTTTCGACGTCCTTCTCGAGGTGCTGGAAGTGCTGCAGCGCCTTTTGCGGATTGTCGAGATAGGTCAGCGCGATATAGCCCGCGAGCCATTCGAGATCGGCATAGAAGGTGCCTTCGGTCAGGAAATGCTGGCTGGCAAGCCTGTAGGCGCGCTCAGGCTCGCCGCCGCGCATCAGCCAACGCGCCAGCGTCGCACGCCATGAGGCCCAGCGGAACGGATCGCCCAATGCCTTTTCGGCGTCGGTGTGCCGCTCGATGATCTCCAGCGCCTCTGTGTAGTCGCCCTTGTCGGCAAAGCGGTTGAACCGGGCGTTGGCGATACCGGGGTGATCGCGCAGCCGTTCGGGCACGCGGCCGAGCGCCGCCGCCGCGCCGCGATCGCGGATCAGCGCCACACGCGCCTCGGCCACCCGGCGGTCGGCATCCGAGAGCGTGTCGAACAGCCGCTCGGCGTCGGTGATGCGCCAGCGCCAGAGCATCGCGTCGATGCGTCCGGCGTGGTGGGGGGCGAGGATGTCGCCGAAGGCGTCGACCATCGCGGCATGACCGGTGCCGTCGAGGCCCATCGTCAGCCATGATTCGACCAGCATCTCGCGCGCCGCGTCCAATTTGCCCTGCGCCATCAGCGCCTCGGCGAGGCGCACGGCGCCCTCGCCCGTCTCGGGGCTGCGGTCGCCGAACCAGGCGATGACCTGCTCCGGCGACAGACCTTTGGGCATGTCGCGCTCACCCTCGGCACGCACCTGATCGAGGCGCGGCCAGTCGGGATGGGCAGCGACGAAAGAGACGTATTCCTCCCAAGCCCCCTGTCCGGCCTGCAGCTTTTCCCAAGTCACGAGATCGAGCGCCGTGTCGCCCAAGGGCGCGGCCAGAGCCTTGGCCCGATCCCAGTCCTTGCGCTCGGCCGCGCCGAGCGCGTCCTCGATACCGGCGACCGCCGGCAGGGCCGGTGCGCACAGCGCCAGAACGGTGGCAATGGTGGTGGAGAATCGGATGGTTTTCGTCATGCTTGGCTGCTCCGGGATTCCGTGACTCTCGGCATGGACCGCCAACCTAGGTATACAAGGTTAAGGTGCAACTCACAAACTTGGCAAACGGCGGAAACCCGTCTAGGGTCCGCCCGATTTTACCCCCCCCGAACGCAGGACGCTTCACATGTTCAAGGGATCGCTCCCGGCCCTCGTCACCCCCTTCGCAGATGGCCAGGTGGACCTCGAGACGCTGAAGAAACTGGTCGAATGGCACATCGCCGAGGGCAGCAGCGGCCTCGTTCCCGTCGGCACCACCGGCGAAAGCCCGACCCTCACCCACGAGGAGCACGACCTCGTGGTCGAGACGGTGGTGAAGACCGCAGCCGGGCGAATCCCCGTGATCGCGGGGGCGGGTTCGAACAACACCGTCGAAACCGTGCGCCTCGTCGAAGCGGCCAAGGCGGCCGGTGCCGATGCCGCCCTCGTGGTGACGCCCTATTACAACAAGCCGACGCAGCGCGGGTTGATGGTGCACTTTCTCGCCGCCGCCGACTGCGGCCTGCCGATCATCATCTACAACATCCCCGGCCGCTCGGTCGTGGACATGAGCCCGCAGACCATGGGCGAGCTTGCCAAGCATCCGATGATCGTAGGCGTGAAGGACGCGACCGGCGATCTCAGCCGGGTGCCCAAGCAGCGCATGCATTGCGGCGCCGACTTCCTGCAGCTCTCGGGCGAGGATGCCACTGCGCTCGGCTTCAACGCCCATGGCGGCCGGGGGTGCATCTCGGTCACCGCCAACGTCGTGCCCCGGCTCTGCGCCGAATTCCAGAAGGCCACGCTCGACGGTCGCTACGACGTGGCGCTCGACCTGCTGGACCGGCTGATGCCGCTGCACGAGGCGATCTTCCTCGAGCCGGGCGTCGCTGGCGCGAAATACGCGATGTCGGTGCTGGGGCTGTGCCGCGACGAGGTGCGCTCGCCGCTCACCACGCCACTCGAAGGCACGAGGCTCGCCATCAAGGACGCACTGCGCCACGCCGGGATGATCGGGCACTGACCTGTTTCTTCGCTCCACAAGGGGCGAAAGCGGCGCTTTGCGTCATCAGTCGATGCTATATCGGGGCTATATCGGGGCGGCGCGCTGGACTTGGGCGCGGCGCGTCCCTAGATCGGGCGCATGGCCAAGAAAGAGCAGAACAAGAACTACAAGGTGATCGCCGAGAACCGGCGGGCGCGCTACGACTATGCCATCGAGGACGATCTCGAATGCGGGATCATCCTGATGGGGTCGGAGGTCAAAAGCCTGCGCACCGGCCAGTCCAACATCGCCGAGAGCTATGCCTCGGTCGAAGGTGGCGAGCTGTGGCTCACCAACGCCTATATCGCCCCCTATGACGCGGGCCGTACCTTCGGCCACGAAGAACGGCGACGGCGCAAGCTTCTGGTGAAGCAAAAGGAGCTGGTGCGGCTGTGGAACGCCACCCAGCGCGAGGGCATGACCATCGTGCCGCTGGTGATGTATTTCAACGACCGCGGTCTGGTGAAGCTCAAGATCGCCACCGGCAAAGGCAAGAAGAACCACGACAAGCGCGCTACCGAGGCCAAGCGCGACTGGGGCCGTCAGAAGCAGCGCCTCCTGCGCGCCGGCATTTAAACGGCTGGCATCAGGGCGGCTTGCACCCGGCGCGGCACGGGTCTACTCCTCCGCGCGACGGAACCGACCCGAGGTCACGCATGCCTGAGTTCGCAGACGATCCCCGTACGCTCGTGTCCACCCGCTGGCTGGCCGAGCGGCTCAAGGATCCCGACCTGCGGATTCTCGACGCCTCGTGGTATCTGCCCGACACCGGGCGCGACGGGCGCGCCGAATACGACGCCTCCCATATCCCCGGTGCGCGCTTTTTCGACATCGACGAGGTTTCGGACCACCGCAGCGGCCTGCCCCATATGGCGCCGCCGCCCGAAAAGTTCGTCTCGCGGCTGCGCGCCATGGGCGTGGGCGACGGGCACAGGATCGTGGTCTACGACGGGGCGGGGCTGTTTTCGGCCGCCCGCGTGCGTTGGCTGTTCAAGCTGATGGGCAAGGACGAGGTCGCGGTGCTGGACGGCGGCTTGCCGAAATGGCGCGCCGAAGGCCGCCCTCTCACCGCCGAGGCCACGCCATTGCGCGACCGGCATCTCACCGTGAATCCGCGCCGCGACATGGCGGTGGACGCCACCGAAGTGGCCCGCGCCGTGAAGCTCGGCACCCATGCCATCGTCGATGCCCGCGCCTCCGCGCGCTTCGAGGGTGGCGCGCCGGAGCCGCGCGCCGGGCTGCGCTCGGGGCACATCCCCGGGTCGCGCAATCTGTTCTTTCGCGATCTGCTGCGTCCCGACGGCACGATGCAGGACGCCGCGGGCATCCGCGCGGCATTCTCGAAGGCGGGCGTCGATCTCGACCGTCCCGTGATCACCACCTGCGGCTCAGGCGTCACGGCGGCGGTGCTGTCGCTGGCGCTCGAACGCATCGGCAAGACCGACCACCAGCTCTATGATGGCTCTTGGTCCGAATGGGGCATGTTCCCCGACCTGCCGGTGGAAACCGGTCCCGCTCCCTCCCCCGTTTCCGCCTCCGGCCCCGCCAAAGACAACCTCGAAGGATAGACATGTTCGAGCATCTGACCGACCAGCCCGCCGACAAGATCCTGGCGCTGATGAGCGCCTACAAGGCCGATCCGCGTGACACCAAGATCGATCTCGGCGTCGGCGTCTACAAGGACGCCCAAGGCCACACCCCGATCATGCGCGCGGTCAAGACCGCCGAGGCCCGCCTGCTCGAAAGCGAGACCACCAAGAGCTACACCGCGCTCGCCGGCGATCCGGCCTTTGCCGACGCGATGATCGATCTGGTGCTCGCCGACACGCTGCCGCGTGACCGCGTCGCCGCCGTGGCGACGCCCGGCGGCACCGGTGCCGTGCGCCAGGCCTTCGAGATGATCGGCATGGCCGCGCCAGACGCCACGATCTGGGTGTCCGACCCGACCTGGCCCAACCACCTGTCGATCCTCAAGCATCTCGGCTCCAAGACCCGCACCTATCGATATTTCGACAGCGAGACGCGCTCGGTCGACATGGCGGGCATGATGGCCGACCTCTCCGAGGCGCAGCCCGGCGACGTGGTCTTGCTGCACGGCTGTTGCCACAATCCGACCGGTGCCAACCCCACGCACGAGCAGTGGGACGAGATCGCGGCCACGCTCAAGGCGCGTCACCTCGTGCCGATGATCGACCTTGCCTATCAGGGTTTCGGCGATGGGCTCGACGCGGACGCCGCAGCCACCCGCCTGATCGCGGGCGCGCTCGACGAGGTGATCATCGCCGCGAGCTGCTCCAAGAACTTCGGCATCTACCGCGAGCGCACCGGCATCCTGATGGCCGTGGGCCGCGACGTGCCGCAGACCCGCACGCTGCAGGGCACGCTGGCCTATCTCAACCGCCAGAACTACTCCTTCCCGCCCGATCACGGCGCGCGTGTCGTCTCGACCATCCTCACCGATGCGGAGCTGCGCGCCGATTGGCAGGCCGAGCTGGAGGAGGTCCGCACCGGCATGCTGCGGCTGCGCGAGGCGCTCGCTGCCGAACTCAAGCGTCTGTCGAACTCGGATCGCTTCGATTTCCTCGCCCAGCATCGCGGCATGTTCTCGCGTCTCGGAGCCTCGCCCGAACAGGTGGCCAAGCTGCGCGACGACAACGGCATCTACATGGTCGGCGACAGCCGCATGAACATCGCCGGTCTCAACGATCGCACCATCCCGATCCTTGCACAGGCGATCATCGACGCGGGCGTCTGAGTCCTCTTTGTGCTTTCGGTGATCAACGCCGCCCTTCGGGGCGGCGTTTTCCATTTTGCGGGCCAAACGGCCTGATTCCGCCCTGAATCGTACGCTTCGCTCGATTGCGCGAAACTTTTGCTCGGCTCCGGTGGTTCTGCCAGCGAAACGGGCCTGACGCACCGCGTCATCCGGGCCCGCTACAGCAAACCAAGGAGGTCGACATGGCCAGCACTGGCGAGACGATGGACCAGAAGGCGAAACGAGCGGCCGCTGACGCCAAGAGCGGCGCAGCCGAATTCGCCGAAACCGCCCGCGAGCGGGCACGCGAAATGGCCGATGAGGCCAAGACGCGGGCCTATGAGTATGGCCGCGATTACAAGGACGATGCCGCGAACGAGACCTCGAAGATCGCGAACGCCCTGCGCAAGGCCTCCGAAGATCTGCACGATGGCTCGCCGCAAGAGCGCGTCTTCGCCAAGCTCGCCGACACCGTGGCGGACACCGCCGACGGTCTGCGCGATATGGAGCTCGACGAGATGGCCTATGCCGTCAACGATTTCGCCCGTCGCAACTCGGCTGCCTTCCTTGGCGGTGCTGCGCTCTTGGGCTTTGTCGCGGCGCGCTTCATGAAGGCCTCGGCCCGTCATGGCGATACGCGTTATGGTGCCTATGGCCAGTCCGGCCGCACCTCCCCCGACGTGACGCCGAACGATTACGACGACGACAACCGCGTGTCGCGCCCGGTGCCGACCTCCGCCCCGGTGACCAGCGCCGCGCCGCGCCCGGCCCCCACGACCACGCAGACCACCTCGAGCCCTGCCACGACCGGTGCGACCACCGGCACCAGCGCGACCGGCAGCAGCTCGTCGACGGGTTCGACCGGCTCCATCGGGTCGTCCAGCTCGGCCGGGTCGACTGGCTCCGTCGGTTCGACCGGTTCGACCGGTTCGACCGGTTCGGTCGGCGGCATCGACAAGCCTGACCACAAGCCCGAAATTCCCGGTGCGCCGCAGCCCGGCACAACGGGGGCCGTGAAAAAATGACCTACTCCGACCCGCATCATGATGCCGCCCCGGGGCCTGCCCCCCGGGTCGACAGCAAGAGCACGGCGTCGCTTTTGTCCGAGGCGCTCAACCACGTGAGCGGCCTCGTGCGCAAGGAAGTCGACCTCGCGCGTGCCGAAACCTCGCGGGCCGTGTCCCGCGCCGGGATGGGCATCGCGCTCCTCGTCGGCGCGGTGATCCTGAGCCTCACGGCCCTCGACGTGCTCGCCGCCGCCTTCGTGGCTTGGCTTGCGGAAACCGGCCTTGGAGCCGGGCTGTCCGCCCTGATCGTCGCCGTGGTGATCCTCGTGATCGCCGCGATCCTCGCGAAGGTCGGCCTCAACCGCATCAAAGCCGTATCCAATGCACCCAAACGCAGCGCCGAGAGCCTCCGCAAGGACGCCGCTGCCGTCAAAGGAGCCCTCAATGACTGACCAGACCCGTTCCCCCGAAGAGATCGAGCGCGAGATCGAGACCGAGCGCTCGCAACTGCAACGCACGATCGATGACCTGCAGGAGCGCCTGTCGCTCGACGGGATCATGCGTTCGGTCACCGACAGCGTCACCGACAACGCCTCCGATATCGGCCTGACCATCTCGCGCACCGTGCAGCGCAACCCGGTGCCGATCGCGCTGATGGGCGCGGGCCTTGCCTGGCTCGCCGTCTCCAACGCGCGCGGCAGCCACGAAGACGAGCGCTATGCCGGCGAGGTCGACTACCGCGGCCAGCGCGATTACGCCCGTTCGGGCCGCCTTGGCGCCGACCCCTACCTGTCGCGCAAATATGGCACCGACAAGATGAACGAGCCGCGCGGCCCCGTGGCCACGCCCGAGGATCACGGCGATTCGCCGTGGAACGAGTCGCGCAGCCGCGGCGGCGCGCTTCGTGACCGCGTGAGCGGTGCCAAGGGCAAGTTCGGCGAATACCGTGACCGTGCCCGCAGCCGTGGCGCCTCGGTCGGCGCGTCGGCCCGCAGCCTGCGCGATCGCATCTCCGACGGCACGCACGACATGTCCGAAGAGGCCAAGAAGCGCGTGATCGCCGCCCGCACCCGTGCCTACGAGGCGCAGGTCAAGGCCGAGTTCTATGCCCGCAAGGGCCGCGACAGCGCCGCCGGTCTGTACGAGCAGCAACCGCTGCTTGGCGGTCTGCTGGCGATGGCGGCAGGTGCCGCCGTGGCCGCGATGCTGCCGCGCACCCAGCGCGAGGACGAAGCCTTCGGTGCCTACCGCGACGACCTGATGGACGAGGCGTGGCACGTCTACGAGGACGAGCGCGCGCGTCTGACCGAAGTGGCCAAGGCGACCGCCGAGGACGCCCGTGAGCAGGCGCAGGGCATCGCCCGCACCGTGCAGGAAGACCTCAAGGACGCCGCTGCCGATGTGCAGGGCCGCGCTCGTGAGGCCGCCAACCACGTGGCCGACACCGCCAAGTCCGAGGCCCAGAAGAAAGACCTCGGGGCCACCGCGCAGTCGGAAGCCGAGAAGGCCAAGCAGAAGGCCGGCGGTCACTGATCGCGGCGTTCTCGCCAAAAGTGAAAGGCGCCCCTCGGGGCGCCTTTTTCGTATCAAAGGCCCGGACGCCTGAGCGTCCGGGCCTGTCACCATCTGCTCACTGAGGGAGGTCAGCTCGGGGTGAAGTCGGGGTAGGCTTCCATGCCCAGTTCGGCCATGTCGAGGCCCGTGATCTCGGCCTCTTCGCCGACCCGGATGCCCATGACGGCCTTGAGAACCAGCCAGACCACGAGGCTTACCGCGAAGGTGAAGATGCCGACGATGACGATCGGGACGATCTGGCCCGCAAAGGTGGCGTCGGGGTTGGTGAACAGCACCGCGAGCGTGCCCCAGATGCCGCAGAACAGGTGCACCGGGATCGCGCCGACCACGTCGTCGATCTTCATGCGGTCGAGCATCGGCACCGCGAAGACCACGATCACGCCGCCGATCATGCCGATCAGGGTTGCGCCGCCCAAGGTCGGGGTCAGCGGTTCGGCGGTGATCGAGACCAGACCCGCCAGCGCACCGTTGAGCACCATGGTAAGATCGGGCTTCTTGTAGAGAAGCTGCGTCAGGATCAGCGCGCCGACCGCGCCACCGGCGGCCGCGGCGTTGGTGTTGGCAAAGATCCGGCCGATGTCGGCCACGTCACCAACGGTGCCCATGGCGAGCTGCGACGCACCGTTGAAGCCGAACCAGCCCATCCACAGGATGAAGGTGCCCAGCGTCGCCAGCGTCAGGTTGGAACCCGGCATCGGGATGGTGCGGCCATCCTTGTACTTGCCGATGCGGCTGCCCAGAACCAGCGCGCCTGCGAGCGCGGCCCAGCCACCGACCGAATGCACGACCGTCGAGCCCGCGAAGTCCAGAAAGCCCCACTGGCTGTCGAGGAAACCGCCGCCCCATTTCCAGCTCGCCTGGATCGGATAGATCAGGCCGGTCAGGACCATGGTGAAGATCAGGAAGGGCCAGAGCTTGATCCGTTCGGCCAATGCACCCGACACGATCGAGGCCGTGGTGGCAGCGAACATCAGCTGGAAGAAGAAGTCGCCCGAGGTCGAGGCATAGCCATAGTCGTCGGCCGCGTCCCGGCCCACGCCGACCGCTTCGAGTATCGCGACGCCGAAGGCGCCGATATAGCCGCCGGTCTCGTCGGAGCCCATCGACCAGTTGCCCAGCGGGTACATCAGATTGTAGCCGATCAGGTAGTACATGATCGCGGCGAAGGAAAAGAGCGCCACGTTCTTCATGCACTGCATGGCGACGTTCTTGGAGCGTACGAGGCCCGCTTCGAGCATCGCGAAGCCCGCCGCCATCCAGAACACGAGAAAGCCGCCGATCAGGAACAGCAGCGAGTTGAAGATGAACATGGTGTCGGTCGCGGCGGCGATGCCTGCCTCGATCGCGGCCGGTTCGGCGGCCTCGACCGCCTCCTGCGCAAGGGCCGGCCCGGCCATCAGGCAGGCGAGCGGCAGCAGCCCGCGAAGCGGGGTTTTCCAGTTTGTCATGTGATCAGGTCTCCTGGGGAGGAACGCTCAGAGCGCGTCGTCGTCGGTTTCGCCGGTGCGCACGCGCAGCGCGCTCTCGACATCGAGCACGAAAATCTTGCCGTCGCCGATCTTGTCGGTGCGGGCGGTCTTGGCGATCGTCGCCACCACCTGCTCGGCGAGGCCTTCGGGCACGACGATCTCGAGTTTGACCTTCGGCACGAAGTTCACGGCGTATTCGGCGCCGCGATAGATCTCGGTGTGGCCGGACTGAGAGCCGAAGCCCTTGATCTCGGTCACCATCATGCCGCGCACGCCCTGAGAGGTCAGCGCCTCGCGCACCTCCTCGAGCTTGAACGGCTTGATCGTTGCGATGATGAGTTTCACGTCGGTCCCCTTGTGGCGTCTCGTTTGGCATCTGGTAACGGCGGGTCGCAAGGCCCCGGCAGCGGGCCGCGGCTGGCCTTAAAAACGCCGGTTCCACGCCGCGGAGCAAGCTGCATGGCAGGCGGCGACCTGCCCCAGACCGAGCATGATGCACAATTTTTGCACAGATGCGTGCGTCTGCCTAATAATCATGCGGCGTAAAAAAGCCGATGGCGCAATTTCCCCCGGCTCAACATTCCGCTGCGATGCAGCTATGGTGGCCGCCAACCATAACGAACAGGCACCGGCAGATGAGCGCGAGCAATGGCAGAAAGCCGCCCCTTACCGCAGAACGGCGCTATGCCACCGGCAAAGGTGGCACCGGGGGTGCAGGCGGCAAGGGCGGTGGCGGCGGTGGCGGCAACGGCGGCGGGCGCAAACCCGCCAAGGCCACGACATCCCGTCGCCGTGCGGCACGCCCGGCCAAGCGCGCCGCGCCGCGCGGACCTCTGGGCTTCATCGCGGGTCTGGTGACCGGGCTGGTGCGGCTGGTGGTGCGGGTGATCTGGGGCGTCGGCTGGCGCGCGGCCTTCGCGCTGTCGCTCGTGGTCGGATTGGGCGTCGCCTATTACGCGGCGCAGCTGCCGCCCGTGACCGATCTGGTCGATGGCCGGGCCCGTGGGTCGGTGACCCTGATGGACCGCGACAACAAGACCTTCGCCTGGCGCGGCGACCAGTTCGGCGGCATGGTCACCGCCGACACCATCTCAACTCATCTGCGCAACGCCGTCGTCGCCACCGAGGATCGCCGCTTCTGGTGGCATCCGGGCATCGACCCGCAAGGCGTGGCCTCAGCCGTGCGCATCAACCTTTCCGAAGGTCGCGGACCGCTGTCGGGCAACGGTGGATCGACCATCACCCAGCAGACCGCCAAGCTTCTGTGCCTGGGCAAGCCCTTCGACAAGGAGGTCTGGAAGAGCGAGAGCGACTACGAGGCCGACTGCCGCCGCAGCACCCTGTGGCGCAAGGTGCAGGAGGCGGTCTACGCGATGGCGATGGAGGCGCGCTACACCAAGGAAGAGATCCTGACGATCTACCTCAATCGTGCTTATCTCGGTGCAGGCACGCGCGGCTTCGAAGCCGCGTCGCAGCGCTATTTCAGCAAGCCCGCCAGCGCCGTGAACCCCGCCGAGGCCGCAATGCTGGCGGGCCTGCTCAAGGCCCCCACCACCTATGCACCCACCAACAACCTAGGCCGCAGCCAGGACCGGGCTTCGGTTATTGTCGGGCTGATGCAGGATCAGGGCTACCTCACCGCCGCCGAGGCCGAGGCCGCACGCGCCACGCCCGCCAGCCTCTCCTCGACCGCGCAGCAGGATCAGGGCGGCTATTTCGCCGATTGGGTGATGGACACGGGCCCCGAGTTCTTCACGCGCGACACTACCGAGGACGTGGAGATCCGCACCACGCTCGACCCCCGCATCCAGACCGCGACCGAGACCGCGCTGCTCAGCGTGTTCGAGGAGCGGGTCAGCCCCGGCTCGGAGGCGCAGGCCGCGATCGTGGTGATGAGCGCCGACGGCGCGGTGCGTGCCATGGTCGGCGGCCGCAACGTCAAGGCTTCAGGCGCCTTCAACCGCGCCACCCAGGCGCTGCGTCAAACCGGATCGTCGTTCAAGCCGTTCATCTATGCCGCGGCCCTCGATCTCGGGATGCAGCCCTTCGATCTCGTCGACGACAGCCCGCTCACCATGAACATCCCCGGCTCGGGGCCTTGGTCGCCCGAGAACTACGATCGCAAGTTCGAAGGCATGGTGACGCTTACCAAGGCGCTGGCCGAAAGCCGCAACATCCCCGCAGTGAAGGTCTCCGAGCAGGTCGGACGTGAGAACGTGCGCACCGTGGCCTCGATGTTCGGTATCGACAGCGATCTGGCCGCCGGCCCGGCGCTGGCGCTGGGCGTGTCCGAAAGCACGCTTCTCGAGATGACCGGCGCCTATGCGGGCATCCTCAACGGTGGCTCTTCGGTGACCCCTTACGGCCTCGTGGAGCTGCGCCTCAAGGGCGACGACACGCCGCTCATGGGCACCGGCGGTGGCATCGGCGAGCGCGTGATCACCCAAGACGCCGCCGAAAAGCTCACTTGGATGATGAGCCGGGTGGTGGCCGAAGGCACGGGCAGCCGCGCGCAGATCGACGGTTGGGAGGTGGCGGGCAAAACCGGCACGACCCAAGGCGCGCGCGACGCGTGGTTCGTGGGATTCGCGGGCGATTACGTCGCCGGGGTCTGGATGGGGTATGACGACAACCGCCCGCTCTCCGGCGTCACGGGCGGCGGTCTGCCCGCCACCATCTGGCGAGAGACCATGGTGCGTGTGCTCGAAGGCCAGCCGGTCAAACCGCTGCCGATGCGGGTGCCCGAGCAGGCACAGCCGCAAACCATCGCAGGAGACGAGGTGCCGAACGGGTCGCCTTCGGGCGGTCAGGCCAGCGACCCCGAAACTGACCGGCTCCTGCGCGAAATGCTGGGCGCGCCCCAGACCGCACAAACCGCCCAGTCCGCAGACGCTGCCGATCCGGCCCCAACCCAAGCCCCGGCTCCGGTGCAGAACGACCGCGAACGGCTCATTCTCGATGTGCTGACCAATATCCTCGGCGGGGTCACGAACTGAGCTTGGGGGGCGGGGCCTTAAGACCTCGCCCCTCCCTATGCGTCAGCTCGCCTCGTCCGGTCCCATGACCTGGGCGGCGGTGCCGCCGCGCGCATCATCCGAATCGTCACCTTCTGCGGGACCGGGACGAGGATCCGATGCCGGCTCTTTCTCGGCAGGGTCGATTTCGACAGGCCCAGTTTCAACAGGCTCGGCCTCTGGCGGCAGTTCGATGGCGGGCAGGTTGATCCGGGGCAGGTCGACCCAAGGAAGAACGACCCGAGGCGGCGGCAGCCCTGTTGCCCCCTCCCCTTCGGTCACCGGCTCCTCGACGCCAGCCGTGGCGCCAGTTTCGGCTTCGGTTTCTGTCTCGGCGTCGCAGCGCGCGTAACGAAACGCATAGCCGTTCCACAGCATGATCAGCCCGTTGTCCTGCGCCGCCTTCATCAGCATCGCGCGCTCGGTCCAGCGCGTGTCGCCGGCGCTGCACTCCATCGTGTAGAGCGTGGCGTCCATGTCGACCACATCGACGGGCCGCATCATCCGGCATTCGCTGCCCACGCCCTCGAACAGCCCTTCTTGGATGCGCAAGGCCCCGCCTTCGACCCCGACCTTCGCGCAGTCCGCGTCGCCGCTGCTGCGGTAGAGCCCATCATAGGGCGTGGCCGCGACGCTTCCGGCAACCAGAATGGCACCGGCGATACCCAAGCCCGGGCGGGCGATATTCATGTTTCGCAAAGTCATACCTGTCAAATTAGGCGCAATGCCTCAGAGGTCCAGAAGCTCGAAACCACAATCGCGGCCCGGCACAAACAAGCCGCTGCACAAACGAGCCGCTACACAGGGGGTGGCCTTTGCTTTAAGTATTGGGCACGCAGGGCAGCCGAACTGCAGCCCCGCCTCGATACGAATGGGATATGACATGAAACGTGACGCGGCCTCCATCGGCGCGGCCGAACTGCGCGAGGCCCGTAACAAGAGCCGCTGGCTGTTCTGGGCCGTCGCCATCTTCAGCCTTGTGGTCAACCTCCTGATGTTGACCGGCCCGCTCTATATGATGAACGTCTACGACCGGGTCCTGGGATCGCGCTCGATCGCGACACTGGTGGCGCTGTCGGTGCTGGTGGCCTTCCTCTACGCGATGATGGGTCTTCTGGATTGGGTCCGCGGTCGAGTTATGAACCGGGTCGCGGCTCGGTTTCAGGCCCAACTCGACCAAAGGGTCTTCGCCGCGGCCTTGCGCGCCAGCGCGGGCCAACGAGCCCGGGCCGAAGCCGCGACGGCGCAGCGTGATCTCGAATCGGTGCAGCGCCTGATCGGCTCTCCGGTGCTGATGGCGAGCTTCGACCTGCCCTTCGCGCCGCTGTTCTTCTTCGGGATCTTCCTGTTCCACCCGATGCTCGGCTTTCTGGGCATGGGCGGAGCGGTGGTGCTGATCATCTTGGCTCTGGCCAACCAGCTGATGACGCGTAAGCAACTCGAAGAGGCCAACGCCACGACGTTCCGCTCCGAACAGCTCGGCACGCAGATCCGGCAGGATTCAGAAATGGTGCAAGCGCTCGGCATGCGCGGCGCCTCCTTTGGCCGGTGGAACGAAGCTCGTTCGCGGTCACTCGCCGCCTCGATTGGCGCCACGGACACGGGAGGAGGATTCTCCGCCTTCATCAAGGCGTTCCGACTGCTGCTGCAATCGGCCATGCTCGGTCTGGGGGCCTATCTCGTGCTTCAAGGCGTGATGTCGGCGGGCGCGATGATCGCTGGTTCGATCCTGCTGGGCCGGGCTCTGGCACCGATCGAGATGATCGTGAACCAATGGCCGATGTTCCAGCGCGCCCGCGAAGGCTGGGGTCGGTTGACCGTGCTCTTGGGCGAAATTCGCCCGGAAGCTCCGCGCACTACCCTGCCCCGCCCCAAGGCGCGGCTGTCATGCGAACAGGTCACCGTGTTGCCTCCGGGCGAGAACCAGGCGGCGTTGCGGATGATGAGCTTTCGGGTCGAGCCAGGTCAGGCCGTTGGCGTGATTGGCCCCTCGGGGGCCGGCAAGTCGACGCTGGCACGCGCTCTGACCGGCCTGTGGCGTCCCGCGGCGGGCAAGATCCGCCTCGATGGAGCCAGCCTCGAGCAATACGATCCCGACGTGCTTGGCAGCTATATCGGCTACTTGCCGCAGCAGGTCACCCTGTTCGACGGCACCATCAAGGAAAACATCGCCCGCATGTCGCTGACGCCCGATGACGCGGAGGTGGTGCGTGCCGCCAAGGCCGCTGCCGCCCATGAGATGATCCTCAAGCTGCCCGAAGGCTACGACACGCAGGTCTCTTCCAAGGGGGGGCGCCTCTCTGGTGGCCAGATCCAGCGGATCGGCCTAGCCCGCGCGCTCTATGGTGACCCGGTGTTCCTCGTGCTCGACGAGCCCAACTCGAACCTCGACAACGCTGGCTCGACCGCGCTCAATCTGGCGATCCGGGATGCCAAGGCCAGCGGGAAATGCGTGTTGATCATGGCCCACCGCCCAGCTGCCATCGCCGAGTGCGATCATATCCTGATGATCGAAGACGGCGGCCGCCGGGCGTTCGGCCCCAAGGACGAGGTGCTGCGCGAGACGGTGCAGAACCATCGCGAAATTGCCGCTTCGGCCCACAAGGGCGGGGGTGTGTCATGATGCGTCGCCCCATGTCCCCCGAAGACGCACCCAGCGTCTGGTCCGCCGCGCGTCCGCTGTTCGTCGGATTTCTGGGGCTTGCCGTTCTGCTCGGTGGCTTCGGAACCTGGGCCGCGCTGAGCCAGATTTCCGGCGCGGTGGTGGCCTCGGGCCGAATCGAGGTCGAGCAGAACCGACAAGTCGTGCAGCACCCCGACGGCGGCGTCGTCTCCGAGATCCTCATCGATGAAGGGGATGAGGTCGAAGCCGGACAGCTGCTGATCCGGCTCGAACCCGAACAGCTGCAATCGGAACTGGCGGTGGTCGAAGGGCAGCTTCTCGAAGTGCTATCGCGCCGGGCCCGTCTCGAAGCCGAGCGTGATGATTCCCAGAGGCTCGACTTCGACGCGTTGTTGCTCGAGACCGAGAACCCGATCGCGCCCGAGTTGATGGAGGGTCAAAGACGCCTTCAGGCGGCCCGGATCGAAAGCGAAAATCGCCAGAAGGAGCAGCTGACGCGTCAGAGAGAGCAGATCAGCGACCAGATTGCGGGCATCGAATCGCAGGAAACCGCCATTTCCCGGCAACTCGACCTTATCGAAGGCGAACTGGGCAATCAGCAGTCGCTGCTCGACCGGGGCCTCGCGCAGGCGACGCGGGTGCTGACCCTACAGCGCGAGGAAGCCGATCTGCTGGGCAGCCAAGGCGAGCTGAAAGCCACCAAGGCGCAGGCCGGCGGCCGCATCGCCGAAATCGAAATCGAGATCCTCAAGCTAGCCTCGACCCGGAGGCAGGAGGCGATCGCCCAGCTACGAGACCTGCAGTTCAACGAGATCGAGCTGTCGAACCGGCGCCGGGCCCTGCTCACCCGGCTCGATCGGCTCGACATCCGCGCTCCGGTGGGCGGTATCGTCTATGGCCTGACGGTATTCACCCCGCGCTCGGTGATCCGCGCGGCCGAGCCGGTGCTCTACATCGTGCCGCAGGACCGCCCCCTCGTGATCGCCACGCAGGTGCAGCCCACGGACATCGATCAGCTGCATCTGGGCCAGGAGGTGATCCTGCGGCTGCCCGCCTTCGATCAGCGTCGCACGCCCGAGCTGACCGGTCAGGTGATGCAGATCTCGGCCGACGCCTTTCAGGACGAGCGTCAGACAATCTCCTACTACCGGGTGGAGATCCGCCTGTCGGAGGGCGAGATCGAGAAGCTGCCTTCCGACATGACGCTGATCCCCGGCATGCCGGTCGAGGCGTTCATCCGCACCACCGACCGCTCGCCGCTGGCCTATTTCGTCAAGCCGCTGTCCGACTACTTCGCCCGCGCCTTTCGCGAGGGGTGACCTACCTTGGCGTTGTTCCTCTACCCGGCGCAGGCTAGCTTGCGCCGGGACATTTCCAGGAGAGCACCGACATGGTTGACGCCGCACATATCAACGACACGCTGACTGCAATGGGGCTGTCGCTGCCCGATGCGCCCAAACCAGCCGCCAATTACGAACCCTTCGTGATCCACGACGGGCTGCTCTACGTCTCGGGCCAGATCTCGGCGGGCCCGGACGGGCTCATCCTCGGTCGCCTTGGCGACGACATGACCACCGAGGACGGGGCCCGCGCGGCCCGGGCCTGCGCGCTGAGCCTTCTGGCACAGGCCCGCGCCGCCTGCGACGGCGATCTGGGCCGCATCGCGCGGCTGATCAAGCTCACGGGCTTCGTCGCCTGCACGCCGGAGTTCACCGAACAGCCGAAGGTGATCAACGGCGCCTCCGACCTGATGGCTGAGCTCTTGGGCGAAGCGGGCCGCCACGCGCGCGCCGCCGTGGGCGTCGCGGCGCTGCCGCTGGGCGTGGCGGTCGAGATCGAAGCCGTCTTCGCGCTCGCATGAGCCGCAGCGCCCCCGCCCTGCCCGCCGCCTTCCTCGACCGGCCCATCGCCCACCGCGCCTTTCACGGCGCGGGACGGCCCGAGAACTCGCTCTCGGCGGTGCGCGCCGCCGTCGAGGCGGGCTTTGGCATCGAGATCGACGTGCGCGCCTCGCAGGACGGCGAGGCCATGGTGATCCACGATGCCGGGCTGGAGCGGCTGACGTTGGAACGCGGCCTTGTCTCAAGCCGCGATGCGGCAGCGCTGCAGGAGATCTCCCTGATCGGCAGCGCCGACACCATTCCCACCTTGGGCGAGGTGCTCGACCTCGTGGCAGGCCGTGCGCCGCTGTTGATCGAGCTGAAAGGCCACGATTACGGCCTTGGCCCCAATGTCGGGGTGGTCGAACCGGCGGTGATACGCGCGCTCGAAGGGTATGACGGCCCGGTCGCGGTGATGTCGTTCAACCCGCATTCCGTCTCCGAGATGGCCCGCCTCGCCCCTGATCTGCCGAGGGGCCTCGTCACCTGCGACTTCGATCCCGAGGACTGGCCCGACCTCTCGCCGCGCACCGCCGCCCGGCTGCGCGAGATCCCCGATTACGATAACCTCGGCGCCAGCTTCATCAGCCACGACGCGCGCGATCTCGACCGGACCCGGGTCGCCGATCTCAGGGCGCTCGGCGCCAAGGTGCTGTGCTGGACCATCACCTCGCCCGAGGAGGAGGCCGCCGCACGGCGCTTTGCCGACAACGTGACCTTCGAAGGTTATCTTCCCGGCCCTGCCCCCGCTTGACCCGGCGCCGCGGGGGGCCAACTCTGCGCCCATGAGCCAGACAGACACGGACCCCGCGGCGGTGGTCGAGATCACCGCCCATGCCAGCCTGCGCGACATCCCCGCGCCCGAGTGGGATGGCTGCGCCTGCCCGGAGGCCAAAGAGGGCCGACCACGCGACCCCTTCACCACGCACCGGTTTCTCTCGGCGCTGGAAGATAGTGGTTCGGTCGGCCCCGGCACCGGCTGGCAACCGCACTATCTCGCAGCCCGGCGTGGGGCCGAGCTGATCGCCTGCGCGCCGCTTTATGCCAAGGGCCACAGCCAGGGCGAATACGTCTTCGACCACGCTTGGGCCGACGCCTTTGAGCGCGCAGGCGGGGACTATTACCCCAAGCTGCAGATCGCGGTGCCCTTCACCCCGGTGACGGGGCGGCGGTTGCTCACCAAGCCCGGCTTCGAGGTCGACGGCATGGCGGCGCTGGTGCAGGGCGCCGTGCAGCTCGCCGCCAATAATTCCCTTTCCTCGCTACATGTCACCTTCTGCTCACCGGCCGAGGCGGTGGCGGGCGAACAGATGGGACTGATGCGCCGCACGGGCCAGCAGTTTCACTGGATCGATGAGGGTTATGGCGACTTCGACGGCTTTCTCGCGGCGCTGTCCTCGCGCAAGCGCAAGACCATCCGCAAGGAGCGCGAGGGGGCGCGCGCCTCCGGGCTCGATATCGCGCATCTCACCGGGGACGACCTGAAGCCGCATCACTGGGACGCGGTCTGGGCCTTCTATCAGGACACCGGGCGGCGCAAATGGGGCTCGCCCTATCTCACCCGCGAATTTTTCGAGATCGCGCACGACACCCTGCGCGACGACATGCTGCTGATTCTCGCCTCGGACGCCGACCGGCCGGTGGCGGGCGCGTTGAACCTGATCGGGCGCGACACGCTGTTCGGTCGCTACTGGGGCGCGCTCGAACACCACCCGTTCCTGCATTTCGAGCTATGCTATTATCAGGCGATCGACTGGGCATTGGCGCATGGCATGCCCCGCGTCGAAGCGGGCGCGCAGGGCGAGCACAAGCTGGCGCGAGGTTATCTGCCGGTGGCGACGCAATCGCTGCACTGGATCGCGGAGCCTAGCTTTCGCGACGCGGTGGCCCGCTATCTCGAGGCCGAGCGCGTGGCGGTGGACGAGGAAATCGAGGTGCTGACGGGCTATGGCCCGTTTCGGCGCACGCGCATGGAGGATCAGGAATGACGGGCACGCTCGACGATGCGGGGCGCAAGACCCTCAGGGCCGCCGGATGGCAGGCCGAGGAGGACCGCGACGCGGTGACCAAAAGCTTTCGCTTTTCAAACTTTGTTGAAGCCTTCGGCTTCATGACACGCTGCGCTTTATGGGCCGAGAAGTTGAATCATCACCCCGAATGGTCCAACAGCTACCGCACCGTGACCGTCACGCTCATGACCCATGACGCGGATGGACTGACAGACCTCGACGCAAAGCTCGCGTCGAAGATGGACAAGCTGGCGGAGGCCTGATGCAAGACGTTCTCAACACCGAGCTATGGTCGGGCACCTCGCTCGGCGATCTTCTGACGCTCGAATTTCTCACCGCGATCCTTGGAGGCACGCTCAGCGCGATCTTCGTGCTGACGGCGGGTTTCATCATCGCGGGCTGGTTCTCGCGCCGGATCAAGGGGCTGGCCTCGCGCCATTCCAAGCTCGACCAGACGCTGTTCGACTTTCTCTCCAACATCGTCTGGTACGCCGTGGTCGGCTTTTCGGTGCTGATCGTGCTCAACACGCTCGGGGTGCGGACCACCTCGGTCGTGGCCGTCATCGGTGCCGCCGGTCTTGCCGTCGGCCTCGCCCTTCAGGGCACGCTGTCGAACGTGGCGGCGGGCGTGATGATCGTGCTGTTCCGGCCTTTCAAGCTTGGCGATTTCGTCGTCATCAATGGCCAGATGGGTACGGTGAAGGCGATCTCGCTCAACTACATCGAACTGGCCGATCTGCAGAACGTGCAGATCATCGTCCCCAACTCCCAAGTTTGGGGCAACACCATCGTCAGCTATTCGGCCAACCCGACACGCCGCGTGCAGTGGGTCTTCGGCGTGGGCTACGGCTCGAACCTCGCGGTGGCCGAGAAGACCATCATGGACACGATCATGGCCGACCCGCGCGCCATGAACGACCCCGAGCCTTTCATTCAGGTGAGCAACTTGGGCGATTTTTCGGTCGATTTCACGGTGCGGGTCTGGTGCGCCAACTCGGACGCATGGGGCTTTCAGACCGACTGCACCCGCAAGGTCAAGGAAGCGCTCGACAACGCCGGGATCGAGATCCCCTTTCCGACGCGCACCGTCCTTGGCTCTCAGCCCAAGGACGACGAAAAGCAGCGTCACGCCGCGGAGTAGTTACGCCGTCGCACCTAATGGAAAAAAAAGGGGGGCCTCGCGCCCCCCTTTTCACATCGTGATCAGATCGCCGCGGCCATGCTCTCCCCGCCCGAAATATCGCAGGTTCCGGTCGCCTCCTCGGGGTGCCAGACCTTCACCACCCCGTCCTCGGCCATCAGAGCGTAACGTTTGCTGCGCCGGATGAAGCCGCGATCGGGGTTCGAGAACTCCATACCGATGGCGGAGGTGAACGCGCAGGACGCATCGCCGAGCATGGTGATCCCCGCCTGCGCGGCCCCCGTCGCCTCACCCCAAGCCTTCATCACGAAGGGATCGTTGACCGAAAGGCAGATCACCTCGTCGACACCCTTGCCCCGCAACGCCTCCATCGCGCGGATGAAGCTCGGCACATGCGCGGTCGAGCAGGTGCCGGTGTAGGCCCCCGGCAGGCCGAAAATCACCACGCGGCGGCCTTCAAGCAGATCGCCCAGCGCAACCTTTTCCGGCCCATCGGCCCCCATCCGCAGCAGATCCGCCTGTGGCAGCCTGTCTCCAACTGTGATCGTCATGCCTGCGCGCCCTTTCGCGATTGCGGTCGATGGCAGGGGATATAGTCTGCCGCCCGCAGCCGGGCCACTGAAACCAAGGGGAGGACCGCATGTCCCATTTCGTCGTGATCGGGGCCGGACAGGCCGGATCGTCGCTCGTGGCCAAGCTGCGGGCCGAGGGCTTCGACGGGCGCATCACCCTGATCGGGGCCGAAACCGCCCCGCCCTACCAACGCCCGCCGCTGTCGAAGGCCTACCTGCTTGGGGACATGGAAAAGGCGCGGCTCTTTCTGCGGCCCGAGGCGTGGTACGCCGAGCACGACATCGACCTGCGCCTTGGGGTGACGGCAAGCGCGCTCGATGCGGGTGCCAAGACCGTGACGCTCTCGGACGGCGAAACCCTGCCCTACGAACGTTTGGCTCTCTGCACCGGCGCGCATCCGCGCCGCCTGCCCGCTGCCATCGGCGGCGATCTGGCGGGCGTCTTCACCATGCGCGATCTGCACGACGCCGACACGCTCGCCCCCGAGATGACCGAAGGCCGCCGCCTGCTGGTGGTCGGCGGCGGTTACATCGGGCTGGAGGCGGCGGCGGTGGCCGCCAAGCGCGGGCTGAAGGTCACTGTGATCGAGCAGGCCGAACGCATCCTGCAGCGCGTCGCCGCGCCCGAGACCTCGGCCTTCTTTCGCGATCTGCACGCCCGCCACGGCGTCGAGATTCGCGAGGGCGTGGGCTTGGAGCGGCTCTTGGGCGAAGGGCGCGTCACCGGCGCGCGGCTCACGGACGGCACCGAGATCGCGGCCGACTTCGCCATCGTCGGGGTGGGCGTGGCACCGGGCACGGGACTGGCGGAACCGGCGGGCCTCGCCATCGACAACGGCATCCGCTGCGACATCCACTGCCGCACCTCGGACGAGAGCATCTGGGCTGCGGGCGACTGCGCCTCGCTTTTGTGGGCCGACATGCGCATTCGGCTCGAGAGCGTCGGCAACGCCATCGACATGGCCGAGAACGCGGCGCTCAACATGCTGGGCCGTGGCGTCGAATACCGCCCCCGCCCGTGGTTCTGGTCGGATCAGTTCGACACCAAGCTGCAGATCGCGGGGCTGAACGCAGGCTGGGACGCGGTGCATGTCCGCCCCGGCGAGACGCCTGCGCAGGCGTCGCACTGGTATTACCGGGGCGACAAGCTGATCGCCGTGGACGCGATGAACGACAGCCGCGCCTATATGGTCGGCAAGCGGCTGATCGAAGCGGGCCGCTCGCCTGACCCGGCGCTTGCCACCGATCCGGCCACCGAGCTCAAGGCGCTGCTCAAATGAGGATCATCGCGGGCGCGCATCGCGGCCTAGCGCTGGCCGCCGTCGGAAAAGGCGACGCGGGGGCGCATCTGCGCCCCACCGCGGACCGGGTGCGCGAGAGCCTGTTCAACGCGCTGGTGGGCGGGCGCTACGGCGATCCGATCGAGGAGGCGCGGGTGCTCGATCTCTTCGCGGGCACTGGCGCGCTGGGGCTGGAGGCGCTGTCGCGCGGCGCGTCCCATGTCACCTTCGTCGATGACGGGCGCGTGGCGGGAAAGCTGATCCGCGAGAACGTGGCCAAGTTGCGGGCCGAGGCGTGCACCACGCATCTCAGATGCGACGCCACCCGCCTACCCGCGACCGACACCCCCGCGAGCCTCGTCTTTCTCGATCCGCCCTATGGCAAAGGGCTGGGCGCGCAGGCCTTGGCATCGGCCATCGCGGGTGGCTGGATCGCCCCCGGTGCGCTGATCGTCTGGGAGGAGAGCGCGCCGCAGCCCGCGCCCGAGGGATTCATCCCCCTCGATACGCGCCGCTACGGCGACACCCATGTCACACTTTTAGAGCGCGACAGCTAAGTCTCAGATGTCCCAAGTGGGATGAAACCGGTCGGCGGGCGACAGGGTGAAGATCTCGTTGCCCTGCGCGGTGATGCCGATGGTGTGCTCGAACTGCGCCGAGAGCGACTTGTCGCGGGTCACGGCGGTCCAGTCGTCGCCCAGCACCTTGGTCTCGGGGCGGCCTAGGTTCACCATCGGCTCAATGGTGAAGAACATGCCCTCCTCCAGCACCGGCCCGGTCCCGGGGCGGCCGTAATGCAGCACGTTGGGCGGCGCGTGGAACACCTTTCCGATGCCATGGCCGCAGAAATCGCGCACCACCGACATGCGGTTTTCCTCGACGAAGCTCTGGATCGCGTGACCGATGTCGCCGAATGTGTTGCCCGGCCGCGCGACCTCGATCCCCTTCATCAGCGCGTCATGCGTCACCTGAATCAGCCGCTCGGCCTTGCGCGGCAGCTTTCCGGCCACATACATCCGGCTGGTATCGCCATAAAAACCGTCGACGATCACGGTGACGTCGACATTGAGGATATCGCCGTCTTTCAGCTTCTTGTCGCCCGGAATGCCGTGGCAGACCACGTGGTTGACCGAGATGCAGCTGGCGTGCTGGTAGCCCTTGTAGCCGATCGTGGCGCTCTTGGCATTGGCCTGATCGATCAGGTCGGTGATGACCCGGTCGATCTCCGATGTGCGCTGCCCCACGACGACATGCTCGGCGATATCGTCGAGGATCGTGGCCGCGAGGCGCCCGGCACGGTTCATGCCCCCGAAGTCCTCGAGATCGTGGATGCGGATGCCATCACGGGTCAGGCGGCCCTTGCGTTCGTCGGCGGCGGTCTCGTCCAAAGTCATCACCTCTATCCCTTTCGTCCTGAAATAGGCCTTATGCAGAGCGGAATCCACCCGCCCGCGTGGAAATGGATGCCGCCCCGGCCTATACCTTGAAACAGCCAACCGGAGCCCGCCCCCATGACCGACCAGATGACCAACCCCACCGCCGCCATGCTCGTGATCGGGGACGAGATTCTTTCGGGGCGCACCCGCGATAGCAACATGCATCATCTGGCAAAGGAATTGACGCTGCGTGGCATCGACCTGCGCGAAAGCCGGGTCGTCTCGGACGATCACGAGATCATCGTCGCGGCGGTGCGGGCCCTGTCGGCGGCGCATGACCATGTCTTCACCTCTGGCGGCATCGGCCCGACGCATGACGACATCACCGCCGAGGCCGTCGCCGCCGCGATGGGCACGCCCATCGGCATCCGCGACGACGCGCGCGCGATTCTCGCCGCGCATTACGAGGCGCGCGGCGTTGAGCTGAACGCCGCCCGCCTGCGCATGGCGCGCATCCCCGACGGCGCCGCTCTCATCGACAATCCGATCAGCGCCGCGCCGGGGTTCAGCTTGCGCAACGTGCACGTCATGGCAGGTGTGCCGCGCATCTTCGAAGCGATGCTGGCGGGGCTCTTGCCCCGGATCCCCGGCGGGCGCCCGGTGCTGTCGCAGTCTTTCCGCATCGAGCGCGGCGAGGGCGACGTGGCCGAGTCGCTCTCGGATCTCGCCAAGGCGCATCCAATGCTGGCCATCGGCTCCTATCCGTTTTCCGAAAACGGCGTCACCGGCACCAACATCGTGATCCGCGGCAGCGACGGGGCCGAGATCGAGGCGGTGCTGGTAACGCTGTCCGAGCAATTCCCGGCGTGACGCCTGACGCGGGCTTTGCCGCGCTCGCCGCTACATGGCCGGCCCGCGCCGTGCGCGATCTCGGCCCGGTGCGGCTTCGCGACGGCGCGGGCGGCGGGTCCCGGGTCTCGGCAGCGACGCTGGAAGGGCCGTTCGAAGCGCGCGACATCGAGGCTGCAGAGGCCGCGATGCATCTAGAGGGATACACGCCCCTGTTCATGGTCCGCGCGGGCGAGGAGGCGCTCGACGCGGTGCTCGCAGCGCGGGGCTATATTTTGGCGGACCCGACGCTGATCCTCGCGGCCCCTCTCGATGCGCTCGACATCGCCGCGCCTGAGGCGGACTGGCCGCCTACCGCCGATCAGCTCGCACTTTGGGCCGATGGCGGCATTGGTCCCTCGCGCATCGCGGTGATGGAACGGGTCGCAGCACCCAAGGCCGTGCTGGACCATCCCGGCGGCTGCGCCTTCGTGGGCCGCCACGGGAGCGTCGCCATGCTGCACGCGCTTGAGGTCGCGGCCTCGGCGCGCCGCCGTGGCGTCGGTCGGGCGCTGATGGAGATGGCGGCGGGCTGGGCGCGGGCCCAAGGTGCCCTCACACTCACCCTCGCCGTGACCCGCGCCAACGCCCCGGCCCGCGCGCTCTATGCGGGCTTGGGCTACGCGGAGGTCACCTCTTACCATTACCGGCGCGGGGCGGCATGATCCGCGCGGCGCTGCTGCTGGTTCTGTGGCCCGGCATCGGCGCGGCGCTGGAGCTTCCGGTGCCGGCAGGGGCCGTGCTCACCGCCGAGACGCAACGCGAGACCGAGGACTACGCCCTGCCCATCGGCCCGGCGCAGGACGCCCCACCCCCTATGACGCCGATCACGGGTCGGATCGAGACGCGGGCTTGGCGCATCACCCCGAACGCGCCGCCCCCTGCGGGTCTGATCGCGCCGATCCGCGCGGCGCTGGAGGCTTCGGGCTTCGATATCCTGCTCGACTGTGCGGCCGAGGCCTGCGGCGGCTTCGACTTTCGCTTCGGCACCGAGGTGCTGCCACCGCCCGAGATGCATGTCGATCTTGGCAGTTTTCGGTTCCTGTCGGCGCGGCGCGATACGCCCCGAGGCCCCGAGGCGGTCAGCGCGCTGGCGAGCCGAACCGGCAACACCGGACATCTGCAGGTGATTTCGGTGACGCCCGAAGGGGCACCCCCCGTCGCCCCGTCCCCTGCCCCCCCTCCGCCCGCCGGAGAGATTGCCTCGGCGCTCTCGCGAGACGGCCATGCCGTGCTCGACGGGATCGCCTTTGCCCCCGGCGCCGCGACGCTCGGGGCGGGCGGCGGCCCTGCCCTCGCGGCGCTGGCCGCATGGCTTTCCGCCAACCCGAAGCTGCGCATCGTGCTGGTGGGCCATACCGACATGACGGGCGCGCTCGATGCCAACATCGCCCTGTCACGCCGCCGCGCCGAAGCGGTGCGCGACCGGCTCCTGCGCGATCACGGGCTGGGCCGCGAACGGATCGACGCCCAAGGGGCCGGATGGCTGGCCCCGCGCGCCACCAACGCCACAAAGGCGGGCCGCGCCGCCAACCGGCGGGTCGAAGCCGTGGTTTCCGGGGGTTGATCTTCGCCTGCCGCGTGCTTTCCTTTCACACGAAGGAGAGACGCATGGCAGGGCATTCGCACGACCATGGGCGAGGATATGGCCACGGCCACGGTTCCGGCGGCGGCCACGGCCATCACTATCACATCGACCCCGAAGCGGGCGATTGGCGCGTGGCGGGGGCGATCGCGGTCAACCTCGTTCTGACGGTGGTGCAGATCATCGGCGGCATCGTCTCGGGCAGCCTCGCGCTCATCGCCGACGCGCTGCACAACCTGTCTGACGCGGTGTCGCTGGTCATCGCCTTTGCCGCGCGCAAGATCGCCCGGCGTCCCGCCGATGCCGAAATGACCTTCGGCTACGGGCGAGCCGAGGTGGTGGCGGCGTTGGTGAACTACACCTCGCTGATCCTGATCGGGCTTTACCTTGGCTACGAGGCCATCGCGCGGTTCTTCTCGCCAGAGCCGGTGGCGGGCTGGATCATGGTCTGGGTCGCGGGTCTCGCACTCGTGGTCGATCTGGTGACGGCGGCGCTCACCTATTCGATGTCGAAGGACAGCGTGAACATCCGCGCCGCCTTCCTGCACAACCTTGCCGACGCGCTGGGCTCGGTCGCGGTCATCGTCGCGGGCGTGGCGGTGCTGGTGTTCGACTGGGCTTGGGTCGATCCGGTGGTGACGCTGGCGATCGCGGGCTACATCCTGTGGATGTCCTTCGCGCAGATCGGCGGGGTGATCCGCATCCTGATGCTCGGCGCGCCGCCCGATCTCGACACGCGCGCCGTGCTCGACCACCTGCGCGGCCTCGACGGCGTGGCCTCGGTCCACCACGTGCACCTGTGGCAAATGCAGGAGAACGCGGCCGCACTCGACGCGCATGTCTCGGTGGCCGAAGGGCGCTGGTCCGAGGCCGACGGCATCAAGGCGCGCATCAAGCACGCGCTGGGCGAAAGGTTCGGCATCGGTCACGTGACGCTCGAGATGGAATGCGCCTGCCACAGCTGCGAAGGCGCGAACGCCATCGGCCACGGATGATGGCGAACGAAAAAAGACGGCCCCCGGAGGGGCCGCCAAGTTGGAAGCGGGATGCAGGAACCGCCTCTGGGGATCACCAGGTGTCGGGGCCTTTCTCGGCAAAGACCTCGACAAGAAAATCGATGAAGGCGCGGACCTTGGGCTGCGTGAAGCGCCCCGGCGGATAGACCGCATAGACGCCCTGCGTCTCGGTGGGCAGGTTCGGGATCGCCTCTTCCACGAGACCTTTCTTGAGCGCGTCGGCGTAGAGAAAGGAGGGCAGATAGGCGATGCCAAGCCCGCCGATGCAGGCGTTGAGCAGCGATTGGCCGTCGTTGACCGTCAGCCAGCCCGCCGTGCGCACCTGCCGCTTTTCGCCCGAAGGGGCGGTCAGCTTCCACACCGCGCCGTTCGAGGCATTGGAGTAGTGCAGCAGCTTGTGCTCGTTCAGATCGTCGATCCGCGCGGGCCGCCCGTAGCGCTCGAAATAGGCGGGCGAGGCAATCATCTTCTTGGAGGTTTCGGTCAGCTTGCGGGCCCGCAGCGTGCTGTCCTCCAGCTCACCGATCCGTACCGCCATGTCGAAGCCTTCGGAGATCAGCTCCACGAAGCGGTTGTTGAGCACCATGTTGACGGTGATGTCCGGGAATTCCTGCAAGAAATCGCCCAGGACCGGACTCAGATGATTCACGCCGAAATCCGTGGCAACGGAGATCCGGAGCAGCCCCGACGGGGCCGATTGCATCGAGGTGACCAGCGCGTCGGCCTCGCCTGCGTCGTTGAGCACGCGGCGCGCCCGGTCGTAATAGGCCAGCCCGATCTCGGTCGGCGAGACCCGGCGCGTGGTGCGGTTCAAGAGCCGCGCCCCCAGCCGTGCCTCGAGCGAGGAGACATGCTTGGAGACGGCGGACTTGGAGATCCCCATCTTGCGCGCCGCGTCGGTGAACCCACCTTGGTCCACCACGGTGGCAAAGGCCTCCATCTCTGTCAGCCTGTCCATGGCCGGTCTCCACCCTATCGTTGCGGTCAGCCCCCTAACTGACGTGAGATTCGGGCATGATTGGGTCGGCGCCCTGACAATAAAGCGGTTTACCGGCGACAGGTGCGTATGCGGAAACAGCTAGAGGATGGCCGCGAGCCGCGTGCCTTGGTCGATGGCGCGCTTGGCGTCCAGCTCCGCCGCCAGATCCGCGCCGCCGATCACATGGGCCTTGATGCCGCGCAACAGCAGCGCATCGGCAAGGCTGCACTCGCTCTCCTGACCGGCGCAAAGCACGATGGTGTCGGCCTCGATCAGCCGTGGCCCCTCGGGGGTGGTGATGTGCAAACCCTGCGCGTCGATGCGGTCATAGCTTACCCCGCCCAGCATCTCGACGGCGCGCATCTGAAGTCCTGCGCGGTGCACCCAGCCGGTGGTCTTGCCAAGGCGTTTGCCCAGTTTCTCGGCCTTGCGCTGCAGCAGCGTGACACGGCGGATCGCGGGGTCGGGACGCGGCCCTTCTGGGGCGAGGCCGCCGCGCGCCACCGACGGGTCGCTCACCCCCCATTCGATGCGCCACGCGGGGGGGTCGATGGTGGTGCTGTGTCCGGTGACAAGATATTCGGCCACGTCAAAGCCGATGCCGCCTGCCCCCACCACGGCCACGCGCGGCCCGGCCTTGGCGCGGCCCGAGAGCAGATCGGCGTAGGAGATCACGTTGGCGGTGTCCTGCCCCGGAATGCCCGGATCGCGCGGACGCACGCCGGTGGCGACGATCACCTCGTCGTAGCTGGCAAGATCCTCCGCCTCCGGCGCGTGGCCCAACCGCAGATCGACGGCACTGGCGGCGATTTGGGTCTCGAACCAATCGATTAGTCCCCGGAATTCCTCCTTGCCGGGGATCGCGGCAGCATAGTGGAGCTGTCCGCCGACGCGGTCCGCCTTGTCGAACAAGGTCACCGCATGGCCGCGCTCGGCCGCCGCCAGCGCGGTCGAGAGACCCGCCGGTCCGGCCCCCACCACCGCGATGCGGCGCGGCGCCGTCACCGGCTCGAGCACCAGCTCGGTCTCGTGGCAGGCGCGTGGATTAACGAGACAGCTCGACAGTTTGCCCGAGAAGGTATGGTCGAGGCAGGCTTGGTTGCAGGCAATGCAGGGCGCAATCTGCTCCGCCTCGCCGCGCGCTGCCTTGGCAACGAAATCGGGGTCGGCAAGGAAGGGCCGCGCCATCGAGATCATGTCGGCCTGCCCCTCGGACAGAATGTCCTCGGCCACCTCGGGCGTGTTGATCCGGTTCGAGGCGATGACCGGCGCCGAGACCTCCGCGCGCAGCTTCGCGGTCAGATGCGCGAAGGCGGCGCGCGGCACGCTCGTCACGATGGTCGGCACTCGCGCCTCGTGCCAGCCGATGCCGGTGTTGAGCACATCGGCCCCGGCCTCGGTCACGGCATGGGCCAGCGCCACGATTTCGGACCATTCCTGGCCCTCGGTCACCAGATCGAGAAGTGAGATGCGGTAGATCAGCAGCTTGTCGGGACCCAGCGCCGCGCGCACCCGGGCCACCACCTCGACCGGCAGACGCATCCGATTCTCGAGGCTGCCGCCCCAGCGATCCTCGCGGCGGTTGGTGCGAGGAGCGAGAAACTGGTTGAGGAAATAGCCCTCCGATCCCATCACCTCGACCCCGTCATAGCCCGCCTCGACCGAGCGGGCGGCGGCGGTGGCGATGTCGGCGATCTGCGTCTCGATGCCGTCCTCGTCGAGCGCGGTGGGTGTAAAGGCACTGATCGGCGAGCGGATCGCCGAAGGGGCGACGCAGTGCTTGGAGTAGGCATAGCGCCCGGCGTGCAGTATCTGCATGGCGATGCGCCCACCCGCCGCGTGCACCGCACTGGTGACGCGGGCGTGGTTGGCGATGTCGGCTTCGGTGAACAGCCCCGCCGCGCCCGGGTAAACTCCGCCCTCGCGGTTGGGCGCCATGCCGCCCGTGACCATCAGACCGACGCCGCCGCGCGCGCGGGCGGCATAGAAGGCGGACACACGGTCCCAGTCGCCGGTCTCTTCAAGCCCGGTGTGCATCGAGCCCATGAGCACCCGGTTGGGCAGGGTCAGCCCCCCGAGCGTGATCGGCGACAGCAGTTTCGGATAATCGGTCATCATGGCCTCCCTCGTGGCGCGAGAGTGGCCATGATTGACGCGCGCGTCATCCTCGACGCGACGTCAGCCGCGCGGTGTCAGAAAGCGGCGCGGGGCCTGCGCTGGATCACCAGATCGGCAATCTCGATCCGCCCGGGCAGCGGTGCCTCGAAGATCAGATCGATCCATCCCGATTCGACCCGATCCGGATCGGTCTCGAGGGACCACAGATCGAACTCGGTGCCGGTGGGGCCGGTTTCGGGCAGGCCGCGCAGCAGCACCTCGCTGTTGGGGCCTTGGCGCAGGTTAAGCCGGGCAAAGGCGCGCGGCAGGCCCTGCGCCCCGAGATCGACATCGACCCCCAGAAGATGCCGGCGTCTCAGCCCCGCAAGCACCGCGTCGGGCAGCGCGATGGCGAGGCTCACAAAGCCGCCGTCGAACCCGTCGGCGCGCAGATGCAGCGCCCAAGGCCCCTGCGGCCCGACCTCGGGCCGCTCAAGCCGGATGCCCGATGTCGCGTCGTGAAACAGCCGCACCCCGTCGCCCAGATCGGCTCCGGTCTCGAGGGGCGTCCCTCCGACACACGGCATGGCCCCGGCCCAAGGGCCGGGGCGCCAGGCCCAGTCGGCCCCCGGTTGGCGCAGCGGCGAGGTCGCCTGCATGGCTCCCTTGGAAGGAGACCGTCGCAGGCGCGTCAGACCAAGCCGCGCGCCAAGGAGGCCGCCGCGTCTCACTGGTCCATGTAGACGTGGCTCTCGCCGGCGGCGCCGGGATGCGTCACCGCGCCCTTTCGGGCCGAGCCGACCAGCTGCGCGTATTTCCACAGCGCACCGGCGGTGTAGTCGTTGGTCCGCGCACCTTTCCAGGCGCCCTTGCGCTCGGCCAATTCGGCGTCCGAGAGATCGACCGAGATCTCGCCCTTGGTGGCGTCGAGGGTGATCACGTCGCCGTCCTTCAGCAGCGCGATCGGCCCGCCATGCGCGGCCTCGGGGCCAACATGGCCCACACAGAAGCCGCGCGTCGCACCTGAGAAGCGACCGTCAGTGATCAGTGCCACCTTTTTGCCCATGCCCTGTCCCGAAAGGGCGGCGGTGGTCGAGAGCATCTCGCGCATGCCGGGTCCGCCAGCGGGGCCCTCGTTGCGGATGACGATCACATCGCCCTCGGAGTACTCGCGCTTGCGCACCGCCTCGAAGGCCTCTTCTTCGCATTCGAACACACGGGCGGGGCCGGTGAAGACCTGCTCTTCGGTCTTCATGCCCGCGACCTTCACGATCGCACCGTCGGGCGCGAGGTTGCCTTTGAGACCGACGACGCCGCCGGTCTTGGTGATCGGGCTGGCGACGGTGTGGATCACGCGGCCATCGGCTTCGCGCTCGATCAGGTCCAGCTCTTCGCCGAGCGACTTGCCCGATGCGGTGATGCAGTCCTCGTGCAGCAGCCCCGCCTTGCGCAGCTCCTTCATGACGACCGGCACGCCGCCTGCCTCGTGCAGGTCCTTGGCGACGTATTCGCCGCCCGGACGCAGGTTCACGAAATAGGGCGTGTCGAGGAAGATGTTGCAGACGTCGAGCAGGTCGAAATCGATCCCCGCCTCATGCGCGATGGCCGGAAGATGCAGGCCGGCGTTGGTCGAGCCGCCGGTGCAGGCGACGACCCGCGCCGCGTTCTCGAGGCTTTGGCGCGTGACGATGTCGCGGGCGCGGATGTTCTTCTCGATCAGGTTCATCACCGCCTGACCGGAGAAATCGCCGTACTGGTCGCGGCTCTCGTAAGGTGCGGGTGCGCCCGAGGAGTTCAGCAGCGCCAGACCGATCGCCTCGGAGACGCAGGCCATGGTGTTGGCGGTGTACTGGCCGCCGCAGGCACCCGCCGAGGGGCAGGCCACCCGCTCGAGGATGTCGAGTTCGGCGTCGGTCATGTTGCCTGCGGCGTGCTGGCCCACGGCCTCGAACACGTCCTGCACCACGACATCGCGACCATTGAGCCGACCCGGCAGGATCGACCCGCCATAGATGAACACCGACGGCACGTTGAGACGCACCATCGCCATCATCATGCCCGGCAGCGACTTGTCGCAGCCCGCGAGGCCGACGATGGCGTCGTAGCAATGGCCGCGCATGGTCAGCTCGACCGTGTCGGCGATGGCATCACGCGAGGCGAGCGAGGAGCGCATGCCCTCGTGGCCCATGGCGATGCCGTCGGTGACGGTGATGGTGGTGAATTCGCGCGGCGTGCCGCCGCCCTTCTTCACGCCCATCTTCACCGATTGCGCCTGACGGTTCAGCGCGATGTTGCACGGCGCGGCTTCGTTCCAGCAGGTGGCGACGCCGACCCAAGGCTGGTGAATCTCTTCCTCGGAAATGCCCATGGCATAGAAGTAGCTCCGATGCGGCGCGCGCTCGGGCCCTTCGGTCACATGGCGGCTGGGCAGTTTCGTCTTGTCGAAACGGGCGTTCTGCATGGGCTGTCCCTTCCCGGAATTGGTTGCGGCTAGGGATAGACAGGCCCCGCCGTCGCGGCAAGGCGGGATGGGCCTCCGATATTGACCAATCGCACAGATTTCGACCTCGGGCACCGACATCGGCGCAAGGATTGCCCCGTTCGGGCGGCATTGCGGGACAGATCGCGCAAGGCCTGATGCCATCCCGGCGTCAGGGCCGGGCCAGCCGCGTGCGCTGCGCCAGCACTCCAAGACCCCAAGGCACCGCCAGAATTGCAATCCTTCCGCACGAAGCGTATCTCCCCTGTCGACCCGACGCGCGCCCGGAGCAGCAAGATGAACTGGATTTCCAACTACGTCCGTCCGCGGATCAACTCGATCTTCTCGCGCCGCGAGGTGCCCGAGAACCTGTGGACCAAGTGCGACGAGTGCGGCACGATGCTGTTCCACCGCGAACTGGCCGACAATCTCAACGTCTGCACCAATTGCGATCACCACATGGCGATCACGCCCCGCGACCGCTTCAAGGCGCTGTTCGACGGCGGCGTGTTCTCGGAGGTGAAGGTGCCCGAGCCGATCACCGATCCGCTCAACTTTCGCGACCAGAAGAAATACGTCGACCGGATCAAGGAAGCCCGCCGCAAGACCTCCGAGAAGGAGGCGATGCTGGTGGCCGAGGGCGAGATCGGCCGCACCAAGATCGTCGCCGCCGGTCAGGACTTTTCGTTCATGGCGGGCTCGATGGGCATGTATGTCGGCAACGCCATCATCGCGGCGGCCGAGCGGGCGGTAAAGCTCAAGGCGCCTTTGGTATTGTTCTCCGCCGCCGGTGGCGCGCGGATGCAGGAGGGGATCCTGTCGCTGATGCAGATGCCGCGCACCACGGTCGCGGTCGAGATGCTGCGCGAGGCGGGGCTGCCCTATATCGTGGTGCTCACGCATCCGACCACCGGCGGCGTCACCGCCTCCTATGCGATGCTGGGCGACGTGCAGATCGCCGAGCCGAACGCGCTGATCTGTTTCGCGGGCCCGCGCGTGATCGAACAGACGATCCGCGAGAAGCTCCCCGAGGGGTTCCAGCGCGCCGAATACCTGCTCGACCATGGCATGCTCGACCGAGTGACGCCGCGCGGCAAGATGCGCGACGAGCTGATCACCGTTACCCGGATGCTCATGGGTCTGCCGCAGGCGGTGATGGCCGACCTGCCCGCCCCGGCGACGCCGGAACCGGCGGCGGCCAAGGAGGCCGAGGCTGCCAAGGGCGCAACGGTCGCGAGCCCCGCCGCCAAGCCCGCCCCCACCGCGTCGAAAGCCGAGACGCCGAAGAAATGACAACGGCACCCGGCTCCGACGCGATTCTCGCGCGGATGATGACGCTGCACCCAAAGGTCATCGATCTCACGCTCGACCGGGTGTGGCGGCTGCTGGCAGCGCTCGATCACCCCGAGCGGCGATTGCCGCCGGTGATCCACCTCGCGGGCACCAACGGCAAGGGCTCGACCCAGGCGATGATCCGCGCCGGGCTCGAGGCCGCGGGCGACCGGGTCCATGCCTATACCTCGCCGCATCTGGCGCGGTTTCACGAGCGGATCCGCCTCGCGGGCGATCTGATCTCCGAAGAGGCGCTGACGGCGCTGCTCGACCGCACCCATACCGCGAACGGCCCAGATCCGATCACCTATTTCGAGATCACCACGGCGGCGGCGCTGCTGTCCTTTGCCGAGACGCCCGCCGAATGGACGCTTCTGGAGACCGGTCTCGGCGGCAGGCTGGATGCGACCAACGTGGTCGAGCGTCCGGCGCTCACTGTCATCACGCCGGTCGATCTCGATCATCAGCAGTATCTCGGCGAGACGATCCAAGAGATCGCAGGCGAGAAAGCCGGCATCCTCAAGCGCGGCGTGCCTTGCGTGGTGGCACCCCAGCACGAGGCGGCGCTCGAGGTGATCGAGGCGCGCGCCGCGCGGCTCGGCGCGCCGCTGCTGGCGCATGGCCAGCACTGGCACGTCACCACCGAGCGCGATCGGCTGATCTATCAAGACGAGCGCGGATTGCTCGACCTGCCGCTGCCGCGCCTGCGCGGGCCGCACCAGATCGTCAACGCGGGCACCGCCATCGCAAGCTTGCGCGCGCTGGGCCAAGGCGAGGCTGCGGCCGAGGCCGCGACGCGCGCCGACTGGCCCGCCCGGATGCAGCGTCTGTCGCACGGTCCGCTGGTGGATCTCGCCGGTACGGCCGAGCTGTGGCTCGACGGCGGCCACAACCCGGCGGCGGGCGAGGTGCTGGCACAAACGCTGCGAGCCCTGCCCCGGAGGCCCACGCATCTGGTCTGCGGCATGCTCAACACCAAGGACATCGCGGGATACTTGCGTCCCATGGCGGGCGTGGCTCAGGGGCTGCACGCCGTGTCGATCCCCGGCGAGGCCAACACCATCCCCGCGACCCAGACCGCGCAGGCCGCGCGCGTGGCGGGCTTCGCCGAGGTTTCCGAGGCCGAAGACGTGGCGCAGGCGATCCGCGACATCGTCGAGCAGGCCCCCGCCGCCCGCATCCTGATCTGCGGCTCGCTCTACCTTGCGGGGCATGTGCTGCGCGAAAACGGATGAGGTATGGGCCGGTGCCGTTCGCGGCGCTGGTCGCCGCGCTTGCCCTGCCCGTGCAGGCGGTGGAGCTGCAGTTTTGCTGGCGCGGTGCCGCGGGCTACACGATGACCGGCACGATGGTGTTTCCCGACACGCTTTTGAGCGCATCCCGCATCACCCAAGACGATGTCACCCGGTTCGAGATCACCGGCTGGCATAACGGCGCGCGGATCGGCGGCTGGACTCTCGAGGCCCTGCGGCCAGAGACAAGCTGGCGCTTGGAGTTCGATCCGCAGGAGATGCGCTTTCCCATGCCCGGCATCGGGGTGTTTCAGGCTTGGAACGCCGATGGCGGCGTCGCCGATTGCGGCACACCGGGATTCGGCTTCAACGCGGGCAGCGGCGGGCAGGACGTTTGCGTCGACGGACGATTCGTTACCGAATCGACAATTCCCTGGCAGACGCCGCTTTTCGCTGGCCCCGATCCCGTCAACCCCGATTGCCGAAACGAATTCCTGCTCTCGAATGACATGTGAGAGGCCGGAGGGCGCCCAAGCTGAAAGACGTCGCGTCATCATGGGACTGGGCTTCGTCAGCCTCCGATCAGCAGACTCATCCACGCAAAAATTACGTCACGGCGCGCGAATCCCGCTCTACGTTCAAGACGTTACGGAACTTCCCCTCATGGTTGACCTACCCATCCGAGGCTGGGCATCTGGTTTTCAGGGGAACGAAACGAAGATCCTGACGCCAAAGATCGGGACTTCAGCAGGTTTGTTCGAGCAGTCAGGAGGGAGGCCACGGGAAGCGGCCTCCTTCACCCTCCCCAGACTATACACCTTCTCCGATCGACGTCAGGCGCGTCCCCAGCCTTCGGCCTGCATCTCTTCGAGGCGGCTCGCGGTGCGTTCGAACTCGAAGCTGCCCTCGCCCTCGACATAAAGAAACGCCGGCGAGGCGGCGGCCGATGCCACCAGCCGGGTCTTGGCCTCGTAGAGCGCGTCGACCAGCGTCACGAAACGCTTGGCCTCGTTGAAGTTCGACCGCGACAGGCGCGGGATGCCGTCGAGCATCAAGATCTTCACCGCTTCGGCCAGAGCGAGATAGTCGGCGGCCCCCAGCGGCTTGCCACACAGCTCATGAAACCCTGCTCGCGCGATGCCGTTGCGGTATTCGGGCACCGTCACCTCGCGCCCTGAAACCCTCAATACCAGCGGCTCGCCGCCGGGCGCACCGGCCAGATCCTCCCAGATCGCGTCGAGCCTGGCCCGCGCGGTCGAATCGCCCGGCATGATCCAGCTCTCGGACCCTTTGAGCCGCCCCTGCCGGTGGTCGGTGGGGCTGGCCAGTTCCAGCACCTCCATCCGCGCCTTCAGCTTTTCGACGAAGGGCACGAAGAGCTGTCGGTTCAGCCCGTTCTTGTAGAGGTCATCCGGCACCCGGTTCGACGTGGTGACGATGGTGACGCCTTGCTCGAACAGCTTTTCGAACAGCCGCCCCACGATCATCGCGTCGGTGATGTCGGTGATCTGCATCTCGTCGAAGGCGAGGAATCGCAGCTCGCCCGCCAGACCTTCGGCCACCGGGGCGATGGCGTCGTCGACGCCGCGCGCGCGGGCCTTGTTCATGTCGGCGTGGACGCGCTGCATGAAGGCGTGGAAGTGCCAGCGCGCCTTGGGCAGGTCGATCTCGTCGTAGAGCAGGTCCATTAGCATGGATTTGCCGCGCCCGACACCGCCCCAGAAGTAGAGGCCCTTGACCGGCTCCGGCGGCTTGGGCTTGCGAAACCAGCCGCCGGATTGCGGCTCCGGCTGACGGGCGAGATCGCGCGCGACGCGGTCGAGCGCGGGCAGCGCCGCCTCCTGCGCCGGATCGGGTTTCAGCGCGCCGCTTTCGACGCGGGCTCGGTAGGCGTCCTGTATGCTCATGCCGAGCGACATAGCCGCCGCCTGTCACATTGCAAAGCCGCCCCGCGCGCGGCAGGGTTCGGGGCCATGGAGATCCGACCCGCCCTGCCCGACGACGTGACCGAGCTTGCCACGCTGCACGTGACCTGCTGGTCCGAAACCTATCCCGGCCTCGTCCCCGCCGAGGAGATAGCCCGCTACGACCGCGACCTGCGCCTGCGCCAATGGGAACGTCAGATCGCCCAAGGGACGAGCCGTATCATGATCGCGCCGGGGGCCGGTTTCGCGCAGATCGGCCCGCAGCGCGAGGCGGCACTTGCCGTGCGTGGCGTCACGGAGGAGCTCTACGCGCTCTACCTCACACGCGCGGCCCAAGGCCGGGGGTTTGGCCGTGCGCTGTTCGCGGCGGCCCTCGCCCCCAGCCCCGGTCCGCTTTCGGCGATGGTGCTGTGCGGGAACGACCGGGCCTGCCGATTCTACGAGGCCACGGGCGCACGGCTGGCCGAGCGCCGCCCCGAGCGGATCGGCAAGGCGGAGATCACAGATCTGCTCTACCTATGGGACACGGCGCCCGTTCTTTGAGGCGGGGCCACTTAGCTTTTCGAATACTTGATCCAAAGACCGCTACATGCGCATGGCATGGATTGACAGCGCCGCGTGATCGCCGCCTTTATCTCGCATGACACGCCAGCCGCTCATCACCCCCGTTCTTGTCGCCGGATGCATCATCGTGATGGTGGGGTTCGCCATCCGCGCGAGTTTTGGCGTGTTCCAGATCCCGGTCGCCGAGGAATTCGGCTGGCCGCGCGCGGAGTTCTCGCTCGCCATCGCGATCCAGAACCTCGCCTGGGGCTTCGGGCAGCCGCTCTTCGCGGCGATGGCCGAGAAGGTCGGCGATCGCAAAGCGATCGTACTGGGGGCGCTGGCCTATGCGGCGGGGTTGATCCTGTCGGCGGGGGCCACCAGTCCGCTGCAGCATCAGATGCTTGAGATCCTCGTGGGCTTTGGCATCGCGGGAACCGGTTTTGGCGTGATACTCGCGGTCGTGGGCCGGGCCGCTTCGGACGACAACCGCTCGATGGCGCTCGCGGTGGCGACGGCGGCGGGCTCGGCGGGTCAGGTCTTCGGCGCGCCGATGGCAGAGATCCTGCTGGGCTACATGGCGTGGCAGTCGGTGTTCCTCGTCTTCGCCGGGCTGATCCTGTCGACGCTGCTTGTCCTGCCGATGATGCGCTCGCCCGCGCCCGCCTCGACGGCGGAGCTGCAGGAAAGCATGGCGCGCGTTCTGGGCCGGGCCGCGCGCGACCCCTCCTATGCGCTGATATTCCTCGGCTTTTTCTCCTGCGGCTACCAGCTGGCCTTCATCACTGCGCATTTCCCGGCCTTCGTGACCGAAATCTGCGCGCCGATCGCCGCGGGCAGCGTGCTGGCCTCGATGGGGATCACCACCACAGCGGGCTTGGGCGCGGTGGCGATCTCGATCATCGGCCTCGCGAATATCGCGGGCACCCTCGCAGCGGGCTGGGCGGGCAAGCGCTACAGCCGCAAGTATCTTTTGGCGGGGATCTACACGGGCCGGACGCTGGCGGCGGCGTGGTTCATCCTGACGCCGATGACGCCCGCGACGGTGCTGATCTTCTCGGGCGTGATGGGGAGCCTGTGGCTCGCCACGGTGCCGCTGACCTCGGGCCTCGTCGCGCATCTCTACGGGCTGCGCTACATGGGCACGCTCTATGGCATCGTGTTCTTCTCCCACCAGCTCGGCAGCTTCATGGGCGTCTGGCTCGGGGGGCGGATGTACGACGCTTACGGCAGCTACGAGGCGGTGTGGTGGATCGGTGTCGGCGTCGGCGCGCTCTCGGCCATCGTGCACCTGCCGATTCGCGAGCGGCGCGCGCCGATGGCCGTCCCGGCCTGAGCACGGCATGAATGCGGTATTGCGCGCGACCTAGTCCCGCGCGCCGAAGATCGCCGAGCCCACCCGCACATGGGTGGCACCGCGCGCGATGGCGGCTTCGAAATCGCTGCTCATCCCCATCGACAACCCGGCGAGACCGTTGCGCGCTGCCATCTCGCGCAGCATGTCGAAATGCGGCTCTGGCGTCTCTTGGGCTGGCGGGATGCACATCAGCCCGACCACCGGCAGATCCAACTCGCGGCAACGGGCGACGAATCCATCCGCCTCGCCGGGCAATACGCCCGCCTTCTGCGGCTCCTCACCAGTGTTGATCTGCACGAAAAGCTCCGGACAGGTGCCGCGCTCCTGCGCCAGCCGCGCCAGCGTCTCGGCGAGCCGGGGCCGGTCGAGCGAGTGGATCGCATGGGCGATCTCCACGGCGGCGCGGGCCTTGTTGGTCTGGAGCGGCCCGATGATGTGCAGCTCGATGCCCGGGAAACGCGGTGCCAAGGCACCCCAGCGGCCTTGCGCTTCTTGCACCCTGTTCTCGCCGAATACCTTCTGCCCGGCCTCCAGAATCGGCAGCACCCGCTCTTCGGGCTGCATCTTGGACACCGCGACGAGGGTGACGTCGGCGGGGTCGCGACCTGCGGCGCGGGCCGCGGCATCAATGCTGCTGCTGATCTGGTCGAGCGACATGCGTATCTCCTGAAAAGTTCCGGCTTTCTGCCTGACATGTGTGTGACACCGTTGCATCAATTATGAGGCAGGGCCGGGTGGCGGGGCCAAACTCCTTGAGTGTGAAGGGCCCGGTGCGCAATGAAAACCTCAATGCTGGCTCGACTGGCATTCTCGGGAATGCAAACACGAGGGAAATTCATGAAACGCATCCTGCTCGCCTCGGCCTCGATCGTGGCTTTCGCCGGCGCCGCCGCTGCCGAAGTCGCTTTCAACGGCGAAGCCGCTCTGGGCTACAACAACACCGACGCCATCAGCGAAGCTGATGACGATCTCGGCTTCTACTGGGACGCCGAGCTCGGTGTTACCCTGAGCCAAGAGCTCGACAACGGCCTGACCGCCGCTGCCACCGTGACCGTCGACCTGACCGACAACGAAGTCGACGACTTCGACATGCTGGCCGACGGCTACGTGCTGTCGCTGACCTCCGAGACCGCCGGCCTGTACTTCGGCGACACCGACCAGGCTGCCAACAAGCGCTGGAACGGCGTTTCGGAAATGGAGCAGGACGGCTTCTCCGAGACCGACGGCGAGACCGTGCTGCGCGGTGACTTCATGGCCTACGGCCTTGGCGTTTCGCTCTCGGCTCTGGTCGACAACACCACCGATGACAACCTCAACGGCCCCGGCGACACCCTCGACCAGTACTCGGTCGGCGTTGACGGCGAATTCGGCTCGTTCCAGTTCACCACCGCCTACCAGACCGAAGAGAACGACTTCTCCGACGCCAGCGGCGATTTCGAGCCGGACGAAATCTTCGGCATCTCGGTCGGCACCGCCTTCGCTGGCGCTGACGTCGACGTCGCCTACGCTCGTAACCTGACCACCGAGGAAGACTCGACCGGTATCGAAGCCGCCTTCCCGATCGGCCCGGTCACCCTCGGCGCCTTCTACGTCGCTGAATCGGCCCAGGACGATGGCTACGGCATCGCCGTGGACTACGTTTCGGGTGCGATCACCGTCTCGACCGCTTGGGAGAACGTGGACGACTCCGAGGACTGGGCGATCGAAGCCGGTTACGACTTCGGCATGGGCCTGATGGCTTACGCCGGTGTGTCCGACGCGGCTGACGACTACTACGTCGCCACCACCTACGCTCTGGCCGAAGGCGCCCAGCTGCTCGTGTCCTACGCCGTCGACGACAGCGACGACTCGGAAGACGAGATCGGCGATCCCGAGTACCAGGAAGGCACGACCGTCGAGGTCTCCTTCGAGTTCTGATCCAACCGGATCACGACATCAGGCAAGGGCGGTCCTTCGGGGCCGCCCTTCGCTTTTGTACAGGGTGCTTTGGGCATTAGAAGATCGCGGGAGTGGCACAGCCGCGCGATGTGCAGTATCACCGCCAGCGGGCCGAAACGCCCGCACCCGTTCCATGCCAGACCCGTGCCAGACCATCCGAGGGACCATACATGTCGCGCTATATCGCCGCCGAGATCGAAGCCAAATGGCAGGCCGCCTGGGACGAGGCCGGCCTCTTCACCGCGCGGCGCAGCGCCGACAAGCCGAAGTACTACGTGCTCGAGATGTTCCCCTACCCCTCGGGGCGGATCCACATGGGCCACGTGCGCAACTATACGATGGGCGACGTGATCGCGCGTCACAAGGTGGCGACGGGGCACAACGTGCTGCATCCCATGGGCTGGGACGCCTTCGGGATGCCGGCCGAGAATGCCGCGATGGCGAGCGGCGGCCATCCCAAGGAATGGACCTACAACAACATCGCCGACATGCGCGCGCAGATGAAGCCGCTGGGCCTGTCGATCGACTGGAGCCGCGAATTCGCGACCTGCGACCCGGAATACTATGGCCAGCAGCAGGCGCTGTTCATCGACATGCTGGAAAAGGGCCTCGTCTACCGCAAGAACGCGGTGGTGAACTGGGATCCCGTCGACATGACGGTGCTGGCCAACGAGCAGGTGATCGACGGCAAGGGCTGGCGCTCGGGCGCGGATGTGGAACGGCGCGAACTGACCCAGTGGTTCTTCAAGATTTCCGAATACTCCGACGAGCTGCTCTCGGCGCTCGACGGGCTCGACGACTGGCCCGCCAAGGTCAAGCTGATGCAGGCCAACTGGATCGGGCGCTCGCGCGGGCTCGAGATGGCCTTTGGCCTGACCGAGACCACGCATGGCCATGACCGGATCGAGGTCTACACCACCCGCCCCGACACGCTCCTGGGCGCGAGCTTCATCGGCATCTCGCCCGACCATCCGCTGGCGCGCGCGCTGGAGGCCGAACGCGAAGAGGTCGCCGCCTTCTGCGCCGAGGCGCGCCGCGGCGGCACCACCGAGGAGGCGCTGGAGACCGGCGAGAAGCTGGGCTTCGACACCGGCCTCACCGTGCGCCATCCCTTCGACGAAGGCCGCGAACTTCCCGTCTGGATCGCCAACTTCGTGCTGATGGATTACGGCACCGGCGCGATCTTCGGCTGCCCGGGCCACGACCAGCGCGACCTCGACTTCGCGCGCAAATACGACCTGCCCGTCATCTCGACCTTTGCGCCCGCCAAGGACGACGGGCAGGCGTTGGCCGAGGATGGCGGGTCGGCCTATGTGCCGCCAAAGACGGAGCCGGTGATCTACATCAAGGGCTTTGCCGGCGAGACCGAGCAGACCGGCGAGCAGGCGATCGACGCTGCCATCGCGTTTTGCGAGGAGCATGGCGTCGGCCGCGGCGTGACCCGCTTCCGCCTGCGCGACTGGGGCCTGAGCCGCCAGCGCTACTGGGGCACCCCGATCCCGATCGTGCATTGCGAAAGCTGTGGCGCGGTGCCCGAAAAGAAAGAGAACCTGCCGGTCCGCCTGCCCGACGACGTGAGCTTCGACGTGCCGGGCAACCCGCTTGATCGGCACCCGACATGGCGCGACGTGCCCTGCCCGCGCTGCGGCAAGGACGCACGCCGCGAGACGGACACGATGGACACCTTCGTCGACAGCTCGTGGTACTTCGCGCGCTTCACCTCGCCGCGCGCCGAGACGCCGACCGACATGGCCGAGGCCGAGTACTGGATGAACGTCGATCAGTACATCGGCGGCATCGAGCACGCGATTCTGCACCTGCTCTACTCGCGCTTCTTCGCCCGTGCGATGCACGCGACCGGCCATTTGCCGGAAAAGGCGATCGAGCCGTTCAATGCGCTCTTCACCCAAGGCATGGTGACGCACGAGATCTACCAGACCCGCGACGCCAACGGCCGCCCCGTCTACCACCTCCCCGAAAGCGTCGAGGACGGCGCGCTGAAGGCGAGCGGCGAAAAGGTCGAGATCATCCCCTCGGCCAAGATGTCGAAGTCCAAGAAGAACGTGGTCGATCCCGACGCGATCCTCGCGCAATACGGCGCCGACACCGCGCGCTGGTTCGTGCTGTCGGACAGCCCGCCCGAGCGCGATGTCGAGTGGACCGCATCGGGCGCCGAAGCCGCGCACAAACACCTCGCCCGCGTCTGGCGCATCGCCGATGAGGTGGCCGAGGCCACGGGCGGCGACACGAGCGCCGACGAGGATCTGCTGCGCCAGCTGCACCGCACGATCCGCGACGTGACGCTCGGGCTCGAGAGCTTCGGCTTCAACGCCGCGATTGCCAAGCTCTATGCCTTCACCTCGGTCCTGTCGAAATCGACCGCCTCGGTCGAGGCCCGGCGACTGGCGGCCAAGACCCTCGCGCAGCTGATGTCGCCGATGACGCCGCATCTCGCCGAAGCGATCTGGGCGCGTCTGGGCGGTACGGGCTTCGTGGCCGCAGCACCCTGGCCGGTGGCCGAGGAGCGCTTCCTCGTCGAGGACAGCGTGACCCTGCCGATCCAGATCAACGGCAAGCGCCGTTCGGAGATCACCGTGCCCAAGGCGATGCCCAAGGACGAGATCGAGACGCTGGTGCTGGCCGACGAGGCGGTGACCAAGGCGCTCGACGGGGCCGCGCCGAAAAAGCTCATCGTGGTGCCGGGCCGGATCGTCAATGTGGTCGTCTGAGCCCTCGCGCCGCCTGCTGCTGCTGGGGGCTCTGGCGCTCGGTGGCTGCGGGTTCACCCCGGCCTTCGGGCCGGGCGGCGATGCGGCGCGGTTGCATGGCGCGGTGCGGGTCGAGGCCCCGGCTACCTTCTCGGGCTACCTGCTGCGCGCACGGCTGCTCGACCGGCTCGGCCCGGCCACGGCGCCGCGCTACGTACTGAACCTCGAGACCTCCGAGGAGGTCGAACAGGCCGCGATCAGCGCCGATGGCGCGGTGCTGCGCTACCGGCTCCTTGGCCGCGCCGAATACGAGCTGCGCCCCGTCGACGACGGCCCGGCGCTGGCGCGCGGCACGGTCGAGGATTTCGCGGGCTACTCCGCGACGCTCGGCACCGTCGCCTCGGAGGCTGCCGAGCGCGATGCGCGCGAGCGTCTGGCCCAGCTGCTGGCGGTTCAGATCACGACGCGGTTGCTGGCCGTGCCGGAGCCGGAATGAAACTTTCGGCGCGCGACTCGGCGGCCTTCTTCGCCAAGCCCGACTTCAAGGTCGCGGCGGCGCTGATCTGGGGCGAAGACGCGATGCGCGTGGCGCAGCGCCGCGCGGAGGTGATCACGGGCCTTGCCGGGCCCGAGGCCGAGGCCGAGATGCGGCTGCATCGCCTGCCCGCCGCCGATCTGCGCCGCGAAGCGGCATTGCTGATCGACGCAGTCAAGGCGCAGGGCTTCTTTCCGGGCCCACGCGTGGTCTTCGTCGAGGGCGCCACCGACGGGCTTGCGCCCTTGTTCGACGCGGCGCTCAAAGCATGGAAGCCCGGCGACGCGCAGATCCTCGCCACGGCCGGACAGCTGCCTGCCCGATCGGCGCTGCGCAAGCTGTTCGAGGCGCATCCTCTGGTGGTCGCCATCGGCATCTACGACGATCCGCCGGGGCCCGAGGAGATCGCGGCGATGCTCTCCGCATCCGGTGTGCCGGAGCCTGACATCGATGGCCGCGCACTGCTGCAGGAACTGTCGCGCGCGCTCGATCCCGGTGCGTTCCGCATGACGATGGAAAAGCTCGGCCTCTACAAGCACGGCGATGCCACCCCGACCACGGCAGCCGACATCACAGCCGTCGCACCCCGCTCGACCGAGGCCGAAACCGACGCGCTGCTCGCGGTTGTGGCCGAGGGGCGTGCGCCGCAGATCGCGGCGCTGCTGCGGCGTCTCTATGCGCAGGGCACCACGCCGGTGTCGCTGTGCATCATGGCGCTGAGACACTTTCGGCAGTTGCACAGCGTGGCAAGCGATCCGGGCGGGCCGGGACAGGGTATCGGGCGGCTGCGCCCGCCGGTCTGGGGGCCGCGACGCGATGCGATGCTGCGTCAGGCCTCGGGCTGGGGCGGCGCGCGCCTGGAACGGGCTTTGGCGCTGTTGATCGAAACCGACCTTCAATTGCGCTCCGCCAGCCGCGCCCCCGCCCAGGCGCTGGTCGAGCGGGCGTTGATCCGGCTGGCGATGATGGCGCGTCGCTGAGCGGCTGGAGCAGCTCGTGCCCGTTCAGGGCTTTTCTCGATGTAGATCAACCCTCAATGCAAAACGGCGGGCCCCTGAAGAGGCCCGCCGTTTCGTCTGACTTCGACGAGGTCGTAAAACCGATGTCCTGAAACGCAAAACGGCGGACCCGAAGGTCCGCCGTTCCGCTCATCCGGCTCGAAAGCCGGATGATCCTGAAATCAGGAGTCGTCCGAAGCGGCCAGAGCGACCAGGCCAGCAACAGCGGCCAGCGGCAGCAGGTAGCCGAGGGGGCCGGACAGCGAGCCACGAGCGGGGGCTTCGGGCTCGACCACGACGACCGGGGGCTCAACGATTTCGACGGCCAGGCCACCGGCGAAAGCCGAGGAAGCGGTCAGGGTGCCAGCGACGGCGGCGGCGACGAGGGTCTTGGTGAGGCGCATGTCTCTACTCCAGTTGATAACAAAGCGTTAGGTCGGCTATAGCCAAGATAGGTGTATCACACAAGCTGGATGACCAGTTCTCACCCTCCGAAAAACCAAACTAAAGGTCGCTGCTGCGCAAATATGCAACAGTCTGACTGACGAACTGACGCGACGAAACGATCTCCCCCGCATCGTCGAGCCAGTAATAATTGTCGAAGATCAGCGCTTCCCCCGTGCAGGACTCGTCGAACCGGCGGGCCGAGATCCTGCGCTGACCGAGATCGATGGACTCGACTCCTTTCGGCGTCACTGTGCAGTCGAATTCGGCACGCACGATTCGATCCAGCCCGTCGAGCGTCTCGTGCACGCGTCGTGCCTGCCCGCCGCCGGCACGCAGAGCCGCGCGGCTCTGGCGCGCATCCGCGGCCATCAGGTCGTCCTTCAGGCCCCGGGTCGAGACCAGCATCCCGTCGCGCATCGTGTAGGTGAAGCCGTTCGGGCCCGCGAAGGTGGCCGAGCCGCCGTTGTCGATCAGTCGCTGCGCGGTGCCGGTCAGGCCCAGCGTGTTGAGATCGACGCGCCGCAGCGTCGACGGATCGACCGCGCCCCCCGTGGTTGCCCCCATGCCCGCCCCGGCGCCCGCCGCCGGGGCAGCCGCCTGCTGGGTGCCCACCAGCGGCGAGATCGCGCTCTGCAGCGCGCCGGCAAACCCTCCGGTGTCGCTGCACCCCGCCATGAGCGCCAACCCGAGGAGGCCGCCCGTCATCCTGATCCGCATCGTCATTTCCAGAACCGTCCCCAACCGTCATCGAGATCGTTGAGGTGTCCGTCGCGGACCACCTCGTAAAGCCGCCCATCGACGCGCAGCTTGGCGCCGCCGTCGCGTTGCAGCGACGCCAGCGACGTCGCGGCCTCGCGCCGCGTCGGCTGACCCAGGACGTAGTCGAGCGGGATCGACACGCGGATGCCCTTGTCGAAGGAGCCCTCGCCATAGGCCTCGAAGGGCACGTCGGTCAGGGTGAAATAACCGCCGACGCTCCAGCCGTTCTCGAACTCGCGGTCGAGGGTCACGGTGGCGCCCCAGTCGCCCGCGAGGTAGCGGCCGACGTCGAGCTGACCGTAAAAGCGGTTGTCGAAGTCGTAATAGGCCGAGGCATGGCCGGTCACCACGTCGTAGTCCTGAAAGCCGAAGCCGAGGTCGAAATCGCGCTGCCGCGCGTAGTTGACCTCGGCGCCGAGGCCGAGACGGCTGGCGGCGGGCTTCCAGAGCACCTCGGTCGAGAGGCCGCCATACATCTCTTCGAGATAGCCGCCGGTGGCCCGGGTGTAGACGTCCGGCGACAGCCGCCCGTAATGGGCCAGCGTCAGGTCGCGGATGCCCGTGGTGCCCTGATCGGCATAGAGCGCGGCGTTGCGGCGCACCGGATAAGGCTCGTCCCCCTCGGCCACCACCAGCTCGGGGTCCTCGCGGTTGGTATAGAGCTGCTGGCGCAGCGTGCCGGAGACCACGAGGCTGTCGGTGATCTCGTAGCGGCCGCTGACCTGCGCGCCGAATTCGACCTGAAACGGGTCGTCGCCGTTGAACACGGTGATCCGGGCGTAGGGCGCCAGACCATAGGAAAAGCGGTCCTCGACGCGCGGCAGGTCGACGAGGCCCGCGCGAGACCCTGCGTCCGCCAGAACCAGCCGCTGCGACAGCGCCTCGGAGCCGCCGGCGGTGTCGGAAAATGCCTCGATGTCGCTGCGGTTCAGCGTCACCGCCGAAAGCGGTACGCCGCGCTGCATCGGCTCGAGGGTAAAGCGCTCGATCGAATCGGGCAGCCCGAGGCTCAGCATTCGTGCGATGCGCCCCATCGCCTGCGCCTCGGCGCGGTAGCGGGTGTTGGTGTAGCGCAGCCGCACTGCACGGTCCGACAGCTGGATCGAGGACAGCTCGACCCCTTCGGCGGCAAGCGCCTGCTGCAGGGTGGCGCCGATCGTGGCCTCGGGGATCTTCGCCCGGTCCCAAGTGGTGGCGGCACGGGCGTCGCCCTGACGGATCCGCACCGGCGAAGGGGCCGGATCGAGGCCGGGTCCGAAGGGCCGGTCGGAGGGGTCGATCAGGAAAGTGCCGGTCAGCGCCAGCTCGGAGCCATAGAGCCATGACGCGCCCAGCTGCACGCCGGGCAGCGGGCGGTAGACCAGACCGTAGTTGAGCGGGGTATCACGCTCGATCAGCCCCAACTCGGTCTCGCGCTCGTATGCGTCCGAGGAATACTCGACCTTGAGGGTGAGATCGTCGGTCGCGGCATATTCCACGCCACCGAACAGCGCGGCATCGCCCCGAAACAGCTGATCGAGAGCGAAGGTGCCGCCTTGGCCGAAATCGAGGCCCGGTCGTTCGTCGAACTCGGACGACAGGAGCCCGAGGGGGTTGTCGAAGCCCCCATTCGAGCCGAAGCGCCCCCAGCCGAGACCGCCCGTCACCCGGAGTTTGTCACCGAAGGTCTTGGTGGCGACTAGGTATTCGGCGCTGTAGGCACCAGTGCCCAGAAAGTCCTGCAAACCCACCGCGAAGGCGGGCAGGACAGCGGTCTCGTCGTTGAACCGGTAGCGCAGATCGAAGCTGCGGTCGAAATAGTCGTCTATCTGTCCGCTTTGGCCGGGCAGCGTGTAATCTTCGATCTTGCTGTAGCGAAAGCTGCCAGAGAGGTTCGGCAGGAGCTGGAAGGTGAAGGTCGTCCGAACCTGACCGTCGAACCGGCCCATGGTCGCCGCGATCTGGCCGTCCTTGGCGCTCAGCGCCGAAGGCATGTCGATCAGCCCCGGCGTGCCGTAAAGCGTGTAGCTCAACCCCCGGTCCGAAACCGTCTGGGCGTGAACCGCCCCCGTCGCCAGGAGGGCCACGAGGCTTGCGGCCCCGCCCCGGCGCATCGCTCTGATCGTCATCTCTTGCTGCACTCCCTGCTCGCTCGGGGCACACTAGCGAGACGCATGGCCAAATGAAAGCAAGCGCCGTGTCAGCAGCGCCCCTCGGCCCATGCCGCCGCCGTGCGCCCCGCATGTGCCCCCGTGGCAAGGCAGGCGGTGAGCAGATACCCGCCGGTCGGCGCCTCCCAGTCGAGCATTTCCCCCGCGGCGAAGATGCCCGGTCGGTCGCGCAGCATCAGCGCGTCGTCCAGCGCCTCGAAGCGCAACCCGCCGGCGGTCGAGATCGCCTCATCGAGCGGATGCGGCCCGGTGAGCGGTACTGGCAGCGCCTTGATCGTCGCGGCCAGCGCGGTCGCGTCGCCGGGCAGCGGCCGGGCGAACTCCTGCAGCAGCGCCAGCCGCACCGGGTCGAGTTTCAGCGCCTTGCGCAAATGGTTCGACAGGCTCGTCTTGCCGCGCGGAGCCTGTAGCCGACGCACCACTATCGAGGCGTCGAGGTCGGGCAGCAGGTCGAGCGCCAGCGCCGCGCCGTCGCGCAGATCCGCCGAGACGGCATAGATCCCGCCCCCCTCCAGACCGCGCGCCGAGATCACGCATTCGCCACGCACCCGCCGCGCCCCCGCGATGAGCGCCACGGGTTTGACCGGGGCACCGAAATGCGCGCGCATGTGATCCGACCACGCGACGCCGAACCCCATGTTGGCGGCGCGGAACGGCGCGACCCGGTCGGGCAGCAGCGCCGCCCATGCCCCGTCCGAGCCGAGCCGCGCCCAGCTCGCCCCGCCCAGCGCCAGCACGGTGACATCGGCCAACTCGGCCTGTCGCCCCTCTGGTGTGTCGAACACCGCCGCCGCCCCGTCCCAGCCCATGAAGCGCCAGCGCGTGCGCAAGCTCACCCCTGCGCCTACGAGCCGCGCCAGCCACGCCCGCAGCAAGGGCGAGGCCTTCATCGCTTGGGGAAAGACCCGCCCGGTCGAGCCGGTGAACACGGTCTGCCCCAACCCGCGCGCCCAGTCCTGCACCTGCTCTGGCCCGAAGCCATCAAGCGCCGCGCGAAGGGCATCGGGCCGCGCACCATAGGCCGCGTCGAAGACCTCGCGCGGTTCGGATTTGGTCATGTTCAGGCCGGACTTGCCCGCCATCAGCAGCTTGCGGCCCATGGTCGGCATCTGCTCGGCCACGATCACGTCGAAACCGGCCTGTGCCAGCACCTCCGCGGCCATCAGCCCTGCCGGTCCGCCGCCGATCACCAATGCCCGCACGCAGCGCCTCCTTGCGGCAGTGCGCCGCGCTTGCCGGGACCCACGACGCCCCCCATCTTCTTCCCATGCCAAGCCGCCGCGAAAAACGCCAGACCGAGGCCCATGCGGTTGCCGCCCCGCACGCCGATCCGATCTGCGCGCTATGCCTGCGCCCGATCCCTGAAGACGTGCCGCAAAGCTCGCACCACCTCGTGCCCAAGCTCAGGGGCGGCACGCATGGTCCGCAGGTGCTGTTGCACCACATCTGCCACAAGGAGATCCACGCAACGCTGTCGGAGACCGAGCTGGCGCGCGACTACAACACACCGGAGGCGCTGCGCGCGCATCCCCGTCTCGAGAAGTTTGCCGCCTGGGTGTCGAAGCGGCCACCGGAGTTTTCCTCCAAGGTGCCGGGACGACGCCGCGCCCGCGACTGAACGCGGCGTTCCTTCAGATCAGACCGATCCGCCTGCGGATCACCTCGTCGCGCAGCGACACCTCCTGGCCGACCTGATCGGCGGCCTTGTCCGAACTCATCCATACCAGCGCCCGGGCGGGCCATTCGGGCGGAATGTGCACAGACCAGTCGAGACGGCTCACCGCGTTGATGCCCGAGGCCTTGATCTCGCGCTGCATCTGCGTGGCCACGGTGCCGGGCGACAGGCCCATCGCGCGGATGCCACGACCCCGGTATTCGAGATCGAGCGAGCGGGTCAGCATCGCCGCCCCCGCCTTGGAGGCGCAATAGGCCGACCAGCCCTCGACCGCGTTGTGCGCCGCCCCCGACGACACGGTGATGATCGTGCCGCCGCCCTGATCGAGCATCACCGGCAGTGCTGCGCGCATGCCGTTGAAGACCCCCTTGAGGTTGATGTCGATCACCTTGCCCCAAGCCTCGGGGTCGAGCCCACCCATGGCACCGATCGGCTCGATCGAGCCGGCGTTGTTCACCATCACGTCGAGCCGTCCAAATTCCTTGACGCAGGCCTCGATGGCCGCCTCGACCTCCCAGTAGCGGCCAACGTCGCAAGGGATGGCAAAGCCCGCCTCGCCCAGTTCCTTGGCGATGTCCGACAACGCCTCGGCGCTGCGCGCGAGCAGAGCGACGCGGGCGCCCTGGGCGGCGAATTCGCGCGCGGCGGCCGCGCCGATGCCCCGGCTCGCCCCGGTGATCAGAACCGTCTTCCCGTGCATCGCATCCTCCCCGGCGCTTTGATCTTTCGTCCAGCCTAGCGGGGGCCTAGTCTCTGGTCCAGACGCGCCGGTCCCCCGGTGCGGCGGGCCGGGCCCGTGAATTGCGATTGCAAGGAGGGCCCGAAATGGCCGCATTGTCGAAAACCGCGTCGATCGGCGTGTTGATCCTGTCGGCAGGGGCCGCGCAGGCCGATGTCACCGCCGAGCAGGTCTGGCAGGACTGGCAAGAGGGCGCGCTACGCCTTGGCGGCACCGAGATCGAGACCGGCGCCGAGGATCGCTCGGATGGCACGCTCACCATCACCGATCTCGTGCTGACCATGCATGGCGAGGAGGGCGCGCTTGTCGCCCGCCTGCCCCGGATCGTCTTTGCCGAAACCGGCGACGGCACGGTCGAGGTCAGCATGTCCGACAGCTACCCGATCAACATCACCGGCACCGATGAAGAGGGCGTCGAGTCGGCCATCGACCTCTCGGTGCGCCAGACCGGGCTCGCGCTTACCGTGAGCGGCAGCCCCGAGGCGATGCGCTACGACTACACCGCCACCCGCTACGCGCTGACGCTCGACGCGATCACCGAAGACGGCGAGGCGGTCCCGGCCGAAGCGATGCTGGCGCTCAACGCGCTCAACGGCAGCTACCTGTCGCAGACCGAGGCAGGCGGGCTGCGCCGCACCAGCTATGACATCGCGGCCGAAACGCTGGAGATCGCGCTGGAGGGCGAGGACGACGCAGACGGCGGTGCCTTCTCGATCGACGCCAGCGTCGCCGAGATCGCCATCGACGGCGCGCTGTCGCTGCCCGAGGGCATGGAGGAGGCCGAGGCGCTGCCCGAGGGCTTCTCGCTTGCCTTCGACTATGCCACCGGACCCGCGCTGGTGGAGTTCGACGGCGAGGGTCCGCAGGGCCGCGCCGCGGGCACCGCGCGCACCGCATCGAGCGACGTGAACCTTGCACTAGACCCGAGCCGCGCCAGCTATGCCTCTTCGACCAAGGGGCTGGCCCTGATGCTGACCGACGGGCCGCTGCCCTTCCCGATCGAGGCGTCGATCGCCGAATACGGCTTTGCCCTCGACGCACCGCTGGCGGCGGGCGAGACGGCGCAGGACCTCTCGGCGCGCGTCACACTCGACAGCCTCACCCTGAGCGACCAGATCTGGGGACTGTTCGACCCGTCCGCGATCCTGCCGCGCGATCCCGCGACGCTGATCGTCGAGCTGTCGGGCACCGCGCGCCTGCCGCAGGATCTCACCGATCCCGAAACCGCCGAGGCGATGGGCGAGGAGGCCGCGATGTCCGAGGCCGCGCCCGAAATCGAGAGCCTGTCGCTCGACCGGCTGGTGCTGCGTCTCGCGGGGGCCGAAATTCTGGGCGACGGCGGGTTCAGCTTCGACAACACCGATTTCGAGACCTTCGCGGGCTTTCCGCGCCCCGAGGGCAAGATCGACCTGAAGATCGCCGGTCTGAACGGGTTGATCGAGAACCTCTCCAAGCTCGGGGTGATTCCCGCCGAGCAGCTGATGGGGCCGCGGATGATGCTGGGCCTGTTCACCACGCCGGTGGGCCGTGACGAGCTGACCTCGACCATCGAGATCAACGGCGAGGGCCATGTCATCGCCAACGACCAACGGATCAAGTAAAGCCCGCGCCTGCGCCGTCGCCCCTTGCGGGGGCGCGGGCGCGCTAGCCAGCGGGGCGTGGGCGCGCTAGATGCACGGGCGACAGCCCGAAAGGATCGCCCCATGACCGTATCGCTCGCCGACCTGACCGACCGGATGCTCACGGCAGCCCGCCGCGCCGGGGCCGACGCCGCAGACGCGGTGGCAGTGGATGGCACGGCGGTGTCCATCGACGTGCGCGACGGGCGGCTCGAACAGGCCGAACGCTCCGAAGGTGTCGATATCGGCCTGCGGGTGCTAATGGGACGCCGACAGGCGGTGGTGTCGTCGTCGGATGCGCGCGACGCGACCATCGAGACGATGGCGCAGCGCGCCGTCGCCATGGCGCGCGAGGCCCCCGAAGACCCGCATGCGGGCCTGGCCGATCCCTCGCAGCTTGCCCGCGACACCGATTCGTCGCGGCTCGAGATGTATGACCCCTCACCCGAACCTGACCCTTCGGTGCTTGAGGAGGATGCCCGCCGCGTCGAGGCTGCCGCGCGCGGCGTGGACGGCGTGTCGCAGGTGCAGGGTGCGACGGCGGGCTATGGCCACCGTCGCATCCACATGGCTGCCTCCAACGGCTTCTCAGGCGGCTACGAGCGGTCGGATCGGGCGATTTCCTGCGTCGCTGTCTCGGGCACCGGCACCGGCATGGAGCGCGACTGGGATGGCGACAGCCGGATCTTTCAGGCCGACCTGAAGAGCCCCGAGGAAATCGGGCGTCTCGCTGGCGAACGCGCCGTGGCCCGGCAGAACCCGCGCCGCCCGCGCACCGGCAAATACCCGGTGCTGTTCGACGAACGGATCTCGTCTTCGCTGATCGGCCATCTGCTGGCGGCCAGCAACGGCGCTGCCATCGCGCGCGGGTCGAGCTGGCTTTTGGGCCGCGACGGCAGCCAAGTGCTGCCCGAGGGGATGTCGCTGATCGAGGAGCCGCACCGCCCCCGCGCCTCCGGCTCGCGGTTGTTCGACGGCGAGGGCCTGCCCACCGCCGAGCGGGCGCTGGTCGAGGACGGGGTGCTGACCGGATGGGTGCTCGATCTGGCCACCGCGCGCAAGCTGGGCCTCGAGAGCACCGGCAACGCCGCGCGCGGCACTTCCGCGCCGCCCTCGCCCTCGGTGACCAATTTGCGGCTGACCCAAGGCACCGCGAGCCGCGAGGATCTCATCGCGCAGATGGGCACCGGTCTTCTGGTGACCTCGATGATCGGCTCGACCATCAACCCCAACACCGGCGACTACTCGCGCGGGGCCTCGGGCTTTTGGGTCGAAAACGGCGAGATCCTGCACCCGGTCAACGAATGCACCATCGCGGGCAACCTGCGCGACATGCTTCTGGCTCTCGTGCCCGCCAATGACGCGCGCACCCACCTGAGCCGCATCGTGCCCTCGCTTCTGGTGGACGGGATGACCCTTGCCGGAGACTGATCACAGCGATGATCTGGCGCTTCTGGTGGCGGCGGCGCGCGAAGCGGCGCCCATCGCCATCGAATTCCGCGCGCCGAAGGTCTGGGACAAGCCCGACGGAGCGGGGCCGGTCTGCGAGGCCGACCTCGCGGTCGACGCCCTGCTGCGCGAGCGCCTCGGCGCGGCCCGGCCCTCCTATGGATGGCTGTCGGAGGAGACGGCGGACGCGCCGGAGCGGCTGGACGCGGCGCGGATTTTCGTCGTCGACCCGATCGACGGCACCCGCGCCTATCTCGAAGGCAGCGCCGACTGGGCGCATTCGCTCGCCGTGGCTGAAAACGGCCGGATCATCGCCGCCTGCGTGCTGCTGCCCCGGCACGACCTTCTGTACACCGCGACGCTGGGGGGCGGCGCGTTTCTCAATGGCGAACCCATTCACGCCAGCACCCAGACCGACCCTGCCCGCGCCACGCTGCTTGGGCCGCGCCTTGCCATGAGCCCCAAGCATTGGTCGGGCGGCGACGTGCCGCCCGTGCGCCGGGCCTTTCGCTCGGCACTGGCCTGGCGGCTGTGCCTTCTGGCCGAGGCGCGGTTCGACGCGATGCTGACGATCCGCCCGACGTGGGAATGGGACATCGCCGCGGGCAGCTTGATCCTGACCGAGGCGGGCGGCACCGCCACCGACCGGCGCGGCGCGGCGCTCAGCTTCAACAAGCCCCACCCCCAGAGCGACGGCGTGCTGGCGGGCGGCGCGCTGCATGGCGTGCTGCTGCCGCTTCTGGACCCCTCCGCCGCTTGACCCGGACCCCTCGACGCGTAATTTGCCCTCCAAGCCCCCAACCCGAGGATATCTCATGACCCAGCGCCTGCATCTCGTCTTTGGCGGCGAACTGACCGACCCATCTCAGAACGTGTTCCGCAGCACCGACGACATCCACATCGTCGGCATGTTCCCCGACTACGCCTCGGCCTATTCGGCTTGGAAATCCGAGGCCCAGCGCACCGTGGACAATGCCCACATGCGGTACTTCATCGCCCATATCCACCGTCTGCGCGACGAAGAGGCCGCCGCCTCGCCGACCGAGGAACTCGGCAACTGAGACAGCCGCCCGCCGATCCCGCGCGGCGGCCGGAGGGGCCGCTGGTCTGGGTGCATTGCCCGGACCCCGAGCGCAGCCGCGCCGCGATGGCGCTGGCGCGGCGGCTCGAGGAAGAGCGCGAGCCGGTGACCTTGCTGCTCACGGCGGCGGCGCGGCAGCGCGACGCACCGCGCAACATGCTGCAGTGGCCGCCGTTTGCCGACAGTCGCGCCGCCACGCAGGAGTTTCTCGGGCGCTGGCGTCCGGACCTGCTGATGTGGATTCGTGGCCCGGTGCAGCCGTCGCTGCTGTCCGAGACGGCGCGGGCGGGCATCCCGGCCCTGATGGTCGATGCCGAGGCCGACACCGCCACGCTGGCGGGCGGCGGCTGGCGGCCGGGCGCGCGGCGCGCGGCCTTCGAGGTGTTCGACCGGGTGCTGGCGATCGACGGCACGGCGGCGGCGCGGCTGCGGCGCATCGGTGTGGAGCCCGGCCGGATCGAGATCACGGGGCGGCTCGACGACAGCCGCCCCCTGCCCGGCTGTCATGAGCGCGACCGTGCCGATCTCGCCGATGCGATCGGCTCGCGCCCGGTCTGGCTCGTGGCGGGGGCGGTCGAGGAGGAGCTGGACGCCATCGCCACCGCGCAGAGGCAGGCCAGCAAGCGCGCGCACCGGTTGCTGCTGATCCTCGCCCCGGCGAGCGAAGCCGCCGCCCCGCAGATCGCACGGTCCTTGCGGGGGCGCGGGTTCATCGTGGCCGAGCGCAGCGAAGGCGAGGAGCCCGACGAGGCGACCGAGATCTACGTGGCCGATGGGCCGGGCGAGATCGGGCTTTGGTACCGCCTCGCGCCGGTGACGATGATGGGCGGCACGCTGTCGGGCCAGACCTGCCGCGACCCGATGGAGCCCGCGGCCCTTGGCTCGGCGGTGCTGCACGGGCCGCAGGAGACCAAACATGCCGATGGCTATGCCCGGCTTGCCGCTGCCGCCGCCTGTCGCGGCGTGCGCGGCCCCGCCGATCTGGGCTTTGCGGTCGAGGCGTTGCTTTCGCCCGAACGGGCGGCGCTTCTGGCGCGTGCCGCATGGGGGGTGGCCACCGAAGGGGCCGAGGCCACGAACCGGGCGATCGATCTCATCCACACCATGCTGGAGCGCCGCGCGTGAGACCGCCGTTGTTCTGGGACAATGATCCGGCGCGGCCAGGCCCCCGCGCCCGGGCCCTCGCGCCGCTCGCGGCACTCTACGGCGCGGCCACCGCCGCCCGCGTGGCCCGCCCCGGCTGGCGCGCGCCGGTGCCTGTGATCTGCGTCGGCAACCTCAACGCTGGCGGCACCGGCAAGACCCCTACCGCCATCGCGCTGGTACAGCGTCTCGCGGCGCGCGGTGTCAATGCCCATGTGGTGAGCCGAGGCCATGGCGGACGGCTCGAGGGACCGGTGCGGGTCGAGGAGCGCACCCATTCTGCCGCCGACGTGGGCGACGAGCCGCTGCTGCTCGCGGCCTTCGGCCCGGTCTGGGTGGCGCGCGACCGCGCGGCCGGGGCCAAGGCGGCGGTGGCGGCAGGCGCGCAGGCACTGATCCTCGACGACGGCTTTCAGAACCCCGCCCTCGACAAGGATCTGTCGATCGTCGTCGTCGACGCGGCGCGCGGCTTTGGCAACGGGCGGGTGATCCCGGCGGGGCCGCTGCGCGAGCCTGTGGCGGCGGGGCTGGTGCGCGCCGACATGGTGCTGTCGATCGGTGGGGAGGGTCCGCAGCAGCGGTTCGCCGAAGGCTGGGGCGCGATCTTGGGCGATCTGCCGCATCTGACGGGCCGTCTCGCGCCGCTCGCCACCGGCATGGTCTGGGACAGGATGCCGGTGCTGGCCTTCGCGGGTATCGGCCATCCCGAGAAATTCTTTGCCACGTTACGCGGCCTCGGCGCCGATCTGCGCCGGGCCGAGGCTTTGGGCGATCACCAGCCGCTGACACCGGCGCTGATGGCGCGGCTGGAGCAGGAAGCGCGCGCACTGCCCGCACAGCTCGTAACAACGGAAAAGGACGCGGTGCGTCTGCCCGCGTCCTTTCGTCAGAAGGTCCTGACCCTGCCGGTGCGGCTCGAATGGGGCGATGCCGCCCCGCTCGATGCCGCCCTCGACCGGATCGGCCTTACTCCTCGATAAGGCCGTCGATGATCTCGGCCATGTCGGGCCAAGCCATGTTCGAGTATTTCTCGCCGTTGATCAGGAAGGTCGGCGTCGAGCTGATGTCGTCGGCCTTGGCGTTTTCCTCGTACCAGGTGACCAGCGCCTGCGCCGTGTCACCGTCGGTGAGACAGGCTTCGAGCTGGGCTTCCTCGATCCCGGCGGACAGGCCGATGGCGCGCAGCTTGGCCGCGATCGCCGCCGGATCGCCGCCGCCGGCCCAGTCGCGCTGCTGGTTGTAGAGCATGTCGGAGATGCCGAAGAACTTCTGCTCGCCGCCGCAACGCGCGATCATCGAGGCCCAGAGGCCGGGACGGTCGAAATAGACCTCGCGGTAGACGAAGCGCACCTTGCCCTCGTCGATGTAGTCCTTGAGCTGCGGATAGCTGGTCTCGTGCCAGTTCTGGCAGTGCGGGCAGGTGAAGGAGGCGTATTCCATCACCGTGACCGGCGCATCCTCGGCGCCCTGCGCCATCTCGACGATGCCCTCTTCGACGGCCGCGTCTTCGTCGCTGGCCATGTCGTCGTCGGCGGCCACATCTGCGTCCGTGGCGGTATCCGTGGCGGCGGCGTCGTCGTCGGTGGCGGTCGCCTCGGCTTCGGCTTCGGTCTCCACCTCGGTCTCGACTTCGGCCGTGCCGTTCGTCTCGGGTTCGGCCTCGGCGTCCATGTCGGCCTCGGTTTCGGTCTCGGTCGAGGTCGTCGCGGCGTCGGTATCGGTCGCCGCGTCTGTCGTCACATCCGTGGTAGTCCCGGCCTCGGCCTCGGCGGCCTCCTGCGCGGAAAGCGGGGCGGCGAGGGCCATCCAGCCCAGCGCGGCGGTCAGGGCGATGGTGGAGCTTGCGAGTTTCATGGGTCTTCCTGTCTTAATTCCGACGTTTGGACAGGACATTGGCACCCAGCGCCTCGAGCGCAAGTCGCAATTCCGTGTCCCCGACCCCTTCGGCGGTCTTGACGGCCTGCGCCGTCACCTCCGGATCGGGTGCGCGCGGCACGGGTTTGGAGGCGGGCGCGAAGGTCGCCTGCCCTTCCGCGAATCCCGTGGGCGCGGTCTGGGTGATGCGCACCTTGGCGATCGCGCGGTAGCCGTAGCAGGCGTTGACCCGCTCGCGGATCGCCTCGGCCTGCATCGACAGCATCGGCGCTTGCGCCCCCGTGGTCAGCAGCGTCAGCGTCGCGCCAAGCCCGTCGCGGCCGTAGCCGACCTTTACCGGCTGCGCCACGCGCGCCGTATCCTCGCCGACGATCTCGGCCCAATGGGTGAGCAGCCGCGTCACGGCAAAGCCGCGCGCCTCGGAGGCGCCGCGGATGCGCGACTGCAGCAGGCCCGAGGCCTGTGCAAAACCGCGTGTGGAGGAGAAGCGTCGCTGTTTCATGATAGCCCCCAGCCTACTAGATGGGAGGGGGGCCGGACCAGAGGGGATGCGCGTGACCGAGACCGAAATGACAGATGCGCTGCTCGACTGGTACGACCGCCACGCCCGGATCATGCCGTGGCGCACCGGTCCGGCCGAAAGATCGGCAGGCGCGCGTCCCGATCCCTATCGCGTCTGGCTCTCCGAGGTGATGCTGCAGCAGACCACGGTGGCCGCCGTGAAGAAGTACCATGACCGCTTCACCGCGCTTTGGCCCACGGTCGCCGATCTCGCCGCTGCCTCCGATGCCGACGTCATGGCCGAATGGGCGGGGCTTGGGTACTACGCCCGCGCCCGCAACCTGCTGAAATGCGCGCGCGCCGTCGTCGCCGATCACGAAGGCCGGTTTCCCGACAAGCATGACGCGCTGATCGCCCTGCCCGGAATCGGCCCCTATACCGCCGCCGCCGTGGCCGCGATCGCCTTCGACCGTCCCGAAACAGTGGTGGACGGCAACGTGGAGCGGGTGATGTCGCGGCTTTACGATGTCGAAACCCCGATGCCCGCCGCTAAGCCGGAGCTTGTCGCCCATGCCGCGCGGCTGACCTCGCGCGCGCGCCCCGGCGATCACGCGCAGGCGGTGATGGATCTCGGTGCCACGATCTGCACACCGCGCCGCCCGGCCTGCGGTATCTGCCCGCTGCGCGATCCCTGCCTCGCGCGCCTACACGGCACGCAAGCCGAGCGTCCGGTGAAGCCCCCCAAGAAGGCCAAGCCGCACCGGCGCGGCTATGCCTATGTCGGGCGGAGCGCCAAAGGCGACTGGCTGGTCGAGACCCGCCCCAACAAGGGTCTCTTGGGCGGCATGCTGGGCTTTCCCGGATCGGACTGGAGCGATGAGCCCCAGCCCGCCCCCCCTGCCCCCGCCGCGTGGCGCGAGGTAGGCGAGGCCACGCATACATTCACCCATTTTCACCTGACCCTCTCGGTCATGGTGGCCGAGCTGCCGCCCTCGAACCCCGAGCGGGGACATTTCATGGCCGCCGACGCGTTTCGCCCCGCCGCCCTGCCGACCCTGATGCGCAAGGTGCACGACGCAGCGGCGCCGCATCTCTCCGTTGAGCGCCCAAGGGCTGCGGGCTAGATTGCGCGAATGACCACGCTCCCCGCTGCGCGCGCCCCCTTTCTCTCGGCCCTGCCCTATGCGGTGTCGCTGCTGACGCTGCCGCTGGCGGGTTTTGCGGCGCTGATGGGGGGGGCGTGGGTGCTGTTGTTGCCCGCCTTCGCTTGGCTGCTGTTCGACATCCTCGACCTCGTCGGCGGGCTCGACAGCGCCAATCCCGACCCCGAGACACCGGAGAGCGCGCTTTGGTGGCACCGGCTGCTGACCATGATCTGGGTGCCCGCGCAGGCGCTGATGACCTTCGGGCTGATCGCCTATGCCACGCGGGCCACGCATCTCGGCGGTTGGGAGAAGACCGGCCTGTTTGTCGGTCAGGGCGTAATCTCCGGCGCGGTCGGCATCGTCTATGCGCACGAGCTGTTGCACCAGCGCGACCGGGTCGAGCGCTGGCTCGGTGACATCCTGCTGGCCATGGTGCTCTGGTCGCCGTTCCGCTCGCATCACCTGCGGGTGCATCACCTGCATGTGGGCACCCCCGCCGATGTGGTGACGGCGCGCTACAACGAGGGATTTCACCGCCATTTCGCGCGCGTGCTGTGGCGGATGCCGCGTGACGCCTGGCGCGCCGAGGCGCGGCTTCTGGCGCGCAAGGGGCTGGGCATGCGCAGCCGAAAGAACCCGTTCTGGCGCTATGCCGCGCTGCAGGCGGGGATGCTGGGGCTGGCGCTGGCGCTGGGCGGCATTGAAGGGCTGGTGCTTTTCGGACTGCAGGCCTTCGTCGCGATCTGGCAGCTCGAACTCGTCAATTACATCGAACACTACGGGCTGACGCGGAAGCATTTGGGCGATGGCCGCTACGACCATGTGCAGCCGCGGCATTCGTGGAACGCCGAGCACCGCGCTTCGAACAAGCTGCTGATCAACCTGCAGCGCCATTCGGATCACCACTACAAGCCCGACCGCCGCTATCCGCTGCTGCAGACCTACCCCGAGGGCGAAGCCCCGCATCTGCCGCAGGGCTACCCGGTCATGGGCATCGCGGCGCTGATCCCGCCCGTGTGGCGACGCATGATGAACCCGCGCGTGCGGGCATGGCGCAGGCGATTCTACCCGGAGGTCGCTGATTGGGGGCCGTACAAGCGGGGCGAGTTGCCGAAACCGCGCGGGTTTTAGCCCTCGGCCATTTCCGCGCGCACCTGCTGGCGCAGCAGGTCGATCGGCACCGTCGCGCCGTCACGCTTGAAGTGCCAGTAGGTCCAGCCGTTGCACGAGGGCGCGCCTTCGAGCTGGGCGCCGACCTGATGGATCGAGCCCTTGGCCTCGGAGCAGACCAGCGTGCCGTCGGCACGGACCCGCGCCTTGTGGCGGCCGCCGAGGCTGTGCAGCACCTCGCCGGGACGCAGCATGCCACGCTCGACCAGCACGCCGAAGGCCACGCGCGGCTCGGCGCGCTTGGAGGTCGAGACCTGAAGCGCGTCCGAATCGTAGGGGCGCACTTGCGCGATGCGGGCTTCGGCCACGCGGCGGTAGTCAGCCTCGCGCTCGATGCCGATGAAGTCGCGGCCCATCGCCTTGGCCACGGCCCCGGTGGTGCCGGTGCCGAAGAACGGATCGAGGATCACATCGCCGGGGTTGGTGGTGCCGAGAATCACCCGGTGCAGCAGCGATTCGGGCTTTTGCGTCGGATGCGCCTTGGCACCGGTCTCGTCTTTCAGCCGCTCGTGCCCGGTGCAGATCGGCAGCACCCAGTCCGAGCGCATCTGCACGCCTTCGTTCAGCGCCTTCAGCGCCTCGTAGTTGAAGGTGTATTTCGCGCCCTCGGATTTCGAGGCCCAGATCAGAGTTTCATGCGCGTTGGTCAGCCGCTTGCCGCGAAAGTTCGGCATCGGGTTCGACTTGCGCCAGACCACGTCGTTGAGAATCCAGAACCCTTGGTTCTGAAGCTCGGCGCCGAGGCGGAACACGTTGTGATAGCTGCCGATCACCCAGATCGCGCCGCCGGGCTTGAGCACGCGGCGCGCCTGTTTGAGCCAGGCGCGGGTGAAGCTGTCGTAGGTCTTGAAGCTGTCGAAGCTGTCCCAGTCGTCATCCACCGCGTCGACGCGGGAGTTGTCGGGGCGCATCAACTCGCCCTTGAGCTGGAGGTTGTAGGGCGGGTCCGCAAACACCAGATCGACGCTCGCATCCGGCAGCTTGCGCATCTGCGCAACGCAGTCGCCTGCCAGAACGGTGTTCAGGGGGAGCGTGTCCGCCCCCCGGCTTTTCGTCTTCGTGGTCATGGTGAAACGCCTCTGATCCGCGGCGGTGGCCCGCTTCGTGGTTGTGGATAACTATGAGTCAGAGGTGAGTCGGTGTCAAAATCTTTTTCGAATCAGTCGGTTGCGATTGCGGGTTGATACAAGATGTTGTGGATAGGTTTGAATTTGCGCCTATGATGGGGCGTCACCCCAAGATCCAGTAGCGCCGCCTTGTGCTGGGCCGTTCCATAGCCTGCGTTGCGCTCCCAGCCATAGCCGGGATGGGCAAGGGCCAAGTCGCCCATGATCCTATCGCGTTCGACCTTGGCCACGATCGAGGCGGCAGCGATGGTCAGCGATCGCCCGTCGCCGCCCACCAGCGTCTCGCAGGGGTGATTGAGCCCGCGCGGCACCATGTTGCCGTCGACCAGCACGTGGCAGGGCGGCACCCGCAACCCGGCGATGGCACGGATCATCGCCAGATGTGCGGCACGCAGGATGTTGTTGGTCTCGATCTCCTCGACGCTGGCATGCGCCACGCAAACCTCGGCCACGGCATGGATCTGTTCGGCCAGCGCGGCACGACGCTTGGCGCTCAGCTTCTTGCTGTCGTCGAGCCCCTGAGGGATGCGCGCGGGGTCGAGAATCACCGCCGCCGCCGTGACCGGACCGGCGAGCGGGCCGCGCCCCACCTCGTCGACGCCGCAGATACGGGAGAGCCCACGGGCATGGGCGGCGGTCTCGAAGGAAAAATCGGGTGGCATGACCGGGGTTCTGGCGCGGGTGCGGGCGACGATCAAGGCCCCCGACATAAAAACGGGACAGGGTGTCATGACACCGCCGTCCCGCACTCGTCAACAAGGCGCACTCGTGAAACCTATGCGGGGGTGAAAGCCAAGGCTCCCACCCCCGGGGCGATGCGGCAACTGGGGCAAGTGCCGCATCTCTGCTCGACCGTTTTACCGGACGGCAATCCTGTAGCCGCGACCACGCAGGCATTCCGTGTCATAGCCCGTGGTGACCTGACCCGCGTCGCTGCCGGTCACGGCGCAATCGGCGGGAAAACTGCGGGCCAGCACCGGGTAGCCGTCGAGGCAGGCGCCATCGACCACCGAGGCGGCTTTGAAATCGATCTGCCGCTGTCGCAGGCAGGCGAAGGGTATCTCGCCCGTGGCCACCGGCGTGGTGGTCTGGGGCATCGGCAGCGCGCTGGCCGAAGACGGCTGCCAGTCGCGCAACAGATCCGGCGTCACCTCGTCGCGCGGCACCGGTGGCAGCGCCTCGGGCGCGGCGGGGGCTGCGGGCGCGACCGGGGCCATCTGCGCCTCGAGCCGGGCGCGCGCCTCGGCCCGCCGCCGCGCTTCGGCATCGCGGGCGATCTGGGCAAAGCGCTCCTGCTCGGCCTGTCGGATGATCTCGGCGCGGCGCTCTTCGGTTTCGGCGCGCGCGAGCGCCGCGGCCTCGGCACGGGCCTGCGCCTCGGCACGAGCTTGAGCCTCCGCACGAGCTTGAGCCTCGGCGCGGGCTTGGGCCTCAGCGCGGGCTTTCGCTTTGGCCTCTGCCTGAACCTGCGCGCTTGTGGGCGCTCCGAGCACGGCCCCGAGATCCACGCCAAGCTCGCGACCGATCATGTCGAGCCCCGCCGCTCCGCCCGAACCGCCGATGATCGCGCTCAGCGCTCCGAGCGCCGCACGGGTGCGTTCGTCGCGGTCCTGCTCGCGGTCTTCGGCCTCCTTGCGGGCTTCCGCCCGGGCCTCTTCACGCTTCTTTTGCTCTTTTTCGGCCTTTTTCTCGGCCTCCTTGCGGGCCTTGCGGGCGTCCTTGCGCGCGTCCTTGGCCTCTTTCTCGGCTTCCTTGCGCGCCTCGGCCCCGGCTTTCTCGCGCTTGTCCTTCTTCTTGTCGCGCTCCTGCTTGGCCGCCGCGCCGATCACGCCGAGCGCCACCAGCCCGCCGATCAGGCGACCCATGTTCTGGCTGTCTTGCTGCGCCAGCGCCGGGGCCGGAGCCAGTCCGGTCAGTCCGAGCGAAAGCGAGAGGGTCGCGGCGATGAGGCGTCGTGACATGTGGATCTCCGTATTTTCGGCTCCCGGCGGAGCGGACACCCTGCGGCCGGCCGATGGTGCGGGGCCGGGGGAGACAGGTCTTGGAAGGCAAAGTTGGGGCAAAGGGCTCGACAGGCAATAACGCCGCGTCCCGGGCGTCCCGTTATTGAATAGCACAGGCCGACACCGCATGGTGAAGCCCATGAAAACCCTCGCACTCACCCTTTGCCTCCTCATCGCCGGCGCCGCTTCGGCCCAGGCGGCCTGTTACGCCGACTACAAAGCCAAGCGCGACGATCCGCTCAGGCTGCATTACGGCGTTGCCGAAATCGCCCCGCCATGCGACCAACCCGAAGCCGCCGCGGACGAGCTGCGCCCGCGGCTTGGCTCGGATGGTTGGAAACTCCTCGCCATCGTGAGCCTGTTCGGCGAAGATGGTCTGGAGAAAAGGCGGGACAGTGCAGGCGATTTCTACCTCCGCTACTGAGGCAAGACAGGCTGGCAACAAGATCGTGACCGCGGGGCTTGCCGCGATCGCACTATTGCTAATCGGCGCGGCGATCCTGCTTTTCGTCAACCTGCCCGACGCCAATGCCTTCAACGCCCGGGTCGAACGGCTCTTCGTCGAGAATGACGACCTGACCGCGCAAGCCGAGATCAAGCTCCTTGAGATCCTCGCGCAGTCGGGCACCGCCTTTTCGGAGGTGCTGTCGAGCTACCGCTTCGTGATCTTCGTGTTGCTGACGTTTGCGCTCGCCATGCTGGTAGCGGCGGTGGCGTTCCTGTTGATGCTGGTGCAGCTCAACCGCCGCATGGGCCGGATCGAGCGCAAGGGCATCGAGGTCAACAGCCTCGTCATCAGCCGTGATCAGAACGCGGTGCACCTCAACGATTTCGAATTCAAGCTCACACCTGCGGCGATCGAGACGCTCTCGGTTCTGGCCGAGGCGCGGATGGATGACGAGGTGCTGTCCGGCTCGGAGATCGAAGCGGTGATCTCGGGCCGGTCGGCCGCCGATTGCGACGAGGCGGCCGGTGCCACCCGGATCAAGCGGCTGCGCGATACGCTGGGCAACCAGCTGGTCAGCGAACTTCTGGTCAAGAACATCGCCAAACGCGGCTATGTTCTGGCGATCGACAAATCGGTGATCCGGATGCTGTGACGGCTCAGGCCGTCAGCAGCCGCGTGTATTCCGCCTCCGGCACGCCGTAGCAGCCGCCCACCATCTCCTCGAGCCCCTCGCGGTCGATGATGCGGATCAGCCCGCGCGTAGCGCGCACCAGCCCCTGCCCTTCGAGGATGTGCAGTGACACGGTGACACCGGCGCGGCGCACGCCGAGCATGGTCGACAGGAAATCATGCGTCAGCGTCACCTCGTCGCCCTCGATCCGGTCGTGACACATCAAGAGCCACCGCGCGAGGCGCGCGTCGAGCTTGAGCTTGGCATTGGCGAGCGCGGTGTGTGCGGTCTGGATCGACAGCGCGTGACAGTAGTGCAAGAGCCGCTCGCGCAAGGCGTCCTGCTGCAACGCCTCCTGCAGGCGCGACGTCTCCATCCGGTAGCCCGCGCCGCCGATCTGCACCGTGGTCTGGTGCGGCGATCGATCGGTGCCCAGTACCACCATGGAGCCGGACATGCCCTCGCGTCCGACGAGGCCGGCCTCGATCCGGGCACCGCCTTCGGGGGTCATCGCGACGATGGAGATGACGCCACGGGTCGGGAAATAGACGTGCTCGACCGCTTCGTCCGGTTGCTCGATGATCATGCCTTGGGGCAGGTCGACGGATTCGAGATGTGTCAGCATGAGATCGGCCAGAGCTGCGGGCATCCGGGCCAGCAGCTGGTTGCCATCACCTCGTGTGCCTTTTTCTTCGACCTTCATCGGCGCCTTCTTGTTCCGGGCGGTCGCACTGCAGGTGCTCGACCCCACCGGATGCATCTCTCACGATATTACACCCACATCGTCGTGCTAATTCCACGCAACAGCAAACGCCAGTATGAGGCAATCATCCGTGCGGACTCGCACAAATAGACGGCAGGAGCCGCCATCTTATCACGTCATGAGGGAGTTGGTGACCCCGGCAGGATTCGAACCTGCAACCTGCCCCTTAGGAGGGGGCTGCTCTATCCAGTTGAGCCACGGGGCCACGTCCCCTTTCCATGCCCGGCTTTGCCCAGCCCGTCAACGTCGCTTGGACAAGCCCGCCGCCCCGGCCTATAGCTCTGGTATACCTTCCATCCTCGGACAGTGCCCATGACCATTCCGCCCCGCCGCCCGCTCACGCTCCGAGACGTCTCGGAGGCTTCGGGCGTCAGCGAAATGACCGTGAGCCGGGTGCTGCGCAACAAGGGCGACGTCAGCGAGGCCACCCGCGCCAAGGTACGCGCGGCGGCCAAGAAGCTGGGCTATGTGCCCAACCGCATCGCGGGCTCCCTGGCGTCGAGCCGAGTGAACCTCGTGGCCGTGATCATACCCTCGCTTGGCAACATGGTGTTCCCGGAGGTGCTTTCGGGCATCTCCGAAACGCTGGCGGGCACGGGGCTGCAGCCGGTGTTCGGCGTCACCGACTACCTGCCCGACACCGAGGAGCGGGTGCTGTTCGAAATGCTGTCTTGGCGCCCCTCGGGGGTGATCATCGCTGGGCTCGAACACACCGAGGCAAGTCGCGCGATGTTGATGCGCGCCGAAATCCCGGTGGTCGAGATCATGGACAGCGACGGCGCGCCGATCGACGCCTGCGTCGGCATCAGCCATCGCCGCGCCGGGCGCGAGATGGCCGAGGCGATTCTGCGAGAGGGCTATCGCCGCATCGGGTTTCTCGGCACCAAGATGCCCGCCGACCACCGGGCGCGCAAACGCTTCGAGGGTTTCACCCGACATCTCGCCCGCGCCGGGATCGAGATCTCGGACCAGGAATTCTACTCGGGCGGCTCGGCGCTCAAGAAAGGGCGCGAAATGACCGAGGCGCTGCTCAAGCGCACACCAGATCTCGATTTCCTCTACTTCTCCAACGACATGATCGGCGCCGGCGGGCTGTTGTGGCTGCTCGAACAGGGCATCGACATCCCCGGCCAGATCGGGCTTGCGGGGTTCAACGGGGTCGAGCTTCTCGACGGTCTGCCGCGTCAGCTTGCCACCATGGACGCCTGCCGCCGCGAGATCGGCCGCGAGGCGGCCCGGATCATTGCCGCGCGCTGCGCCAACCCCTCCGAGGGCGGTGGCGAACGCGTCGAACTGACGCCGCTGATCGCACGCGGCGACACGCTGCGACGCCACTGAAAAGCATTTTTTGCGCCGGGTACGGAGCCGAACATCGCCTACTTGGAGGAGATACCCCCTTCGCATAGGTTACGTCTTGGCCTACCCTCTTATCCACAGGCCGCCTCGGGGAAAGGCGACCGCTGGGAAGGCTGCCCAGACGAGGGGGACGCGGGCCATGACGAAAATGCCGCTGCAGATGACGCCGCGGGAAGTTGATATGATCATCGGCTTTCTGGACGACGGGTTCTGCCTTTGCGAGATGCTCACCGATGCCGAAGGACGCTCGGTCGACTACCGATTTATTCAGACCAATCCGCAGTTCGAGGAGATGACCGGGCTGCACGGGGCCACCGGTCGCACCGCGCGCGAATTGGTCCCGAACCTCGAACCCATCTGGGTCGAAACCTACGGGCGGATCGCCTTCGACGGCGAATCCCGGCGCTTTCAGCAGGAATCCCCGGCGATGGGCCGGTTTTTCGAGGTCTATGCCGTGCCGGTCGAACCGCTCGGCCGCTTTGCGCTGCATTTTCGCGACATCACCGAGACCAAACGCATCGAAGCCGAACGCGAAACGGCACTGTCCGAGGCACGGCAACTTCTCATCGAGTTGAACCACCGCGTGATGAACAGCCTTGGCACCATTTCCTCGATCATCTCCATGGAATCGCGTGCCCGCCCCGAAGGCGAAGGGCGGCAGGCGCTGCGCCGGATCGGCCAGAGGGTGCAGGCGGTGGCCAACCTCTATCGCAGGCTCAACGCCTCGAATTCGATCGACACCGTCTGTTCGCGTGACTACCTCGATCAGATCGTCGCCGGCCTCGCCGCGTCTATCGGTCGCGATGACGTGCGGATCGAGGCCCGCATCGCCCCGGTGCGCCTGTCCACCCGGATCGCGGTGCCGCTTGGGCTGATCGTCAACGAACTGGTGACCAACAGCCTGAAATACGCCTTCGCCCCCGGCGTCGCGGGCACCGTGATCGTGGCGCTCGACACCACCGAACACGGCGCGCTCAGGCTCGAGATCCGCGACAACGGCCGCGGCCTTGCCTCCAGCCTGCGCGACGAAAGCGACAATGTCAGCGGCATCGGCCAGAAGTTGGTTCGGGCCTTCGCCACGCAGCTTGGCGGCGAACCGGTGATCGACACCGGGCCCGAAGGCACGGCGGTGACGCTGCGCTTTCCCGGCATCTAAACCCAGCCACCGCCTCGGCCGCGCGGCGACGATGCCATGCCTACCATCCCTGAGGCGTCACCCGCGGTGCGTGTCGAACTGCTCTTCGCGGATCGTGCCCCTTCGGAAGCCGCCCGCCACGGGTGCGGCGCAGAGCGGGCTGCAGCGACTCGGCAGAACCGGGGGGAAGCAAAGGCTACAACCGCAAGGTCAGACACGGCAAAGTCGAGAGATAATCACGCTCTCGGACGGCATGCCGCGGCGGGGGAAGGCATGCGCACCCGCCCCGTCCGCGATCGATGATCCTGGAGTGATCAGTGGTGAGCCGTGCAGGATTCGAACCTGCGACCCACTGATTAAAAGTCAGTTGCTCTACCAACTGAGCTAACGGCCCACTGGGCGGGTCTCTAAGGGGAGTGGCGGGGGGGGTCAACCGCAAAATTCCCCTTTTGCTGGATAAAGTTCGCAGGCTTTGCTATTGGCCCGCCATGCAGGAAAACACACCCTCCGGCCTGCCGTTCATGAAGATGCACGGTCTTGGCAACGACTTCGTCGTGATCGACGCGCGCGGGCCAGTTCCGACCGTGACGCCGGAACTCGCGCGCGCCATGGCCGACCGGCATCGCGGCGTCGGCTTCGATCAGCTGGCGACGATCCACGCGGGCCAAGGCCCGAACCAGAACGCGGATCTGCATCTCGTGTTCTGGAACGCCGACGGATCGCAATCAGCGGCCTGTGGCAACGCCACGCGATGTATCGCGGCGTGGGAGATGGCGCGCACGGGCAAGCCCGCACTCGACATCACCACCGAACGCGGTCGCCTTGCCGCGCGCGATGCCGGGAATGGGCTGGTTGCCGTCAACATGGGCCAGCCGCAGCTGCGCTGGGACGAGATCCCGCTGGCGCGCGAGATGGACACGCTGGCGTTGCCGATCGAGGGCGCACCCACCGCCACCGGCATGGGCAACCCGCACTGCAGCTTCTTCGTGGACGACGTCTCGGCCATCGACATCGAAAGCTTTGGCGCGGCGCATGAGCATCATCTGCTCTACCCCGAGCGCACCAACGTGCAGGTGGCGCAGATCACCGGCCCCGACCGCATCCGCATGCGAGTCTGGGAGCGTGGGGCGGGGCTGACGCTGGCATCGGGGTCGTCGTCCTGCGCCGTGGCCGTGGCCGCCGCGCGCCGGGGGCTGACCTCGCGCACCGTCACCATCGATCTAGATGGCGGCACGCTTCATATCGACTGGCGCGACGACGGGGTCTGGATGACCGGCCCTACCGCGCATGTCTTCGACGGGGTCTGGAGGCTCTGATGGACCGCAAAGCACCGATTTTCGCGACCATGGGTTGCCGCCTCAACGCCTATGAGACCGAGGCGATGAAGGATCTCGCCGCACGGGCGGGTGTCGAGGACGCGGTGGTGGTCAACACCTGCGCCGTGACGGCGGAGGCCGTGCGCAAGGCGGGACAAGAGATCCGCCGCCTGCGCCGCGAGAACCCGACCGCGAAGATCATCGTGACGGGCTGTGCGGCGCAGACCGACCCCAAGCGATTCTCGGACATGGCCGAGGTCGATCTCGTCATCGGCAACACCGAGAAGATGCAGCCCGAGACATGGAAAGGCATGGCCCCCGACCTGATCGGCGCGACCGAGCCGGTGCAGGTCGACGACATCATGAGCGTGACCGAGACCGCCGGACATCTGATCGACGGCTTTGGCAGCCGCTCCCGCGCTTATGTGCAGGTGCAAAACGGCTGCGACCACCGCTGCACCTTTTGCATCATCCCCTTCGGGCGCGGCAATTCGCGCTCGGTGCCCGCGGGCGTGGTGGTCGAGCAGATCAAGCGGTTGGTGGATCGCGGCTACGAGGAGGTCGTGCTGACCGGCGTCGATCTCACCTCTTGGGGTGCCGACCTTCCAGCGACGCCGCGGCTTGGCGATCTGGTGATGCGGATCCTCAAGCTGGTGCCGGACCTGCCGCGCCTGCGCATCTCCTCCATCGATTCGATCGAGGTGGACGAGAACCTGATGCAGGCCATTGCCACCGAGCCGCGGTTGATGCCGCATCTGCACCTGTCGCTGCAGCACGGCGACGACCTGATTCTCAAGCGGATGAAGCGCCGCCACCTGCGCGACGATGCGATCCGCTTTGCCGAGGACGCGCGCCGCCTGCGGCCCGACATGACTTTTGGTGCCGACATCATCGCGGGTTTCCCGACAGAAACCGAGGCGGCCTTCGAGAACTCGTTGAAGCTGGTTGAGGAGTGCAATCTCACTTGGCTGCACGTCTTTCCCTATTCGCCGCGCCCCGGCACCCCAGCGGCCCGGATGCCGCAGGTGAAGGGTCCGGCGATCAAGGCGCGCGCGGCACGGTTGCGGGCGGCGGGCGATTTGGCCGCACAGGCGCATCTGAGCGCGCAGGTCGGACGCCAGCATCGCATCCTCATGGAAAGCCCCCGCATGGGCCGGACCGAGCATTTCGCCGAGGTCGATTTTGCCACCGATCGCCCCGAGGGGCGCATCGTCGAGGCCGCGATCACCGGGGTGTCCGGCACCCGGCTCTCGGCGGGCTGAAGGCCGGGCCCGCAGGTTCGCGGGTCCGGCATGTTCGTGGAATTGCGGAACCGGGGCAGGCTTACGCACCGCCCCGCCCTTGCGCGTCTGTGCCCCCGCTGCTTGACTGCGCCGTGACACAGGAGCGTTCCACATGAAACTTCTCACCTCCCCCGCCTCGCCCTTTGCCCGCAAGGTCCGCGTCGTGCTGATCGAGACGGGTCAGGCCGATCAGGTCACCGAGATCGCCGCCGCGACCGACCCGCTGGGCGATCCGGTGGACGTGATCCATGCCAACCCGCTGGGCAAGATCCCCGCCTTGGTGCGCGACGACGGCCCCGCCCTCTATGACAGCCGGGTCATCACCCGCTATCTCGACGCGCGCGCAGGTGGGCGGCTCTATCCCGAGACCCGGATCTGGGAGGTTCTGACGCTCGAGGCCACGGCCGACGGGATCATGGATGCGGCGCTGGCGATGGTGCTCGAAAATCGTGTCCGCCCCGAAGGCGAGCGGTCGCCGAAATGGGTCGAGGGACAATGGCGCAAGGTGGAGCGCAGTCTCGACGCGATCGAGGCGCGTTGGGTCAGCCATCTCGAGGGGCAGATCGACATGGGCCAGATCGCCGCGGCCTGCGCGCTGGGATATCTCGACCTACGGCATGGAACGCGCAATTGGCGCGAGGGTCGCCCGCAGCTTGCCGCATGGGCCGAACGCTTTGCGACGCGGGAGAGTATGGTGGCGACGGCCCCGCCCGCCTGAGGCGGGCCGATCCACAAATGACCGCCTGAGGCGGGCTTACCCGTAGCGGACAGCCCGAAGCAGGCGCGGAAGCTTCACCAAATCGAGGCCCACCAAAGCCTTCTCCGCCCGAGGCGGGGGAGGCTCGGACAAGCGCAGGATCAGAAGTTGAAGCTGACGCCGAGATTGAGCGCGTTGGTGACGATGTCCGATTCCAGCGTGCCGCCGCCGACGAGGTCGGCTTCGTTCTGCGAATAGGTGCCCTTGTATTCGCCGAACACCGACATGCTGTCGGTGACGGCGTAGCTCGCCCCCGCCATCAGCGCGACCGCCGGGCCGGTGAGCTGGTATTCGTCGGTGCGCCCCTCGCCGTCGTCATACTCGACCCGCGGCACCGCGACGCCCAAACCGCCACCGACATATGGCGTCAGGCCATAGGCGGCATCGGGAAAGCGGCGATAGGCGTTCAGCGTCAGGATATTGAGCCCGTCGGTGAATTCCAACGTCTCGAGCCCCTCGTCGGCAAGGGTGTCGTCGTCGGCATAGACCTTGGTGTGGTTGAAATCGAGGCCGAAGCCGAGATTGTCGCCGCGCCACCAGGTCGCGCGCAGGCCGTAATGCGGCGGCGCGTCGAAGGAGTTGCCCTCCCAGCCGGCGGTGAAATCGCGGTCACTCGTGGTGCCGGGCCGATCGACCGTGACACCCGAATGCGGCGCGCCCTGAACACCGCCATAGAAACTCAACTCGACCTCGGAATGGGCAAGGGCGGGAAGCAGGATCAGGAGCAGCGGAGCGGCGAGGCGGAACATCGGATATGACTTTCGGTCGGACGGTGGCGGACAGGGATGGGCGACAGACTCGCGCCACTATCACCCGAATCTGGAGATCCCAGTAACAAACCCCAAGGCAAAGCCATTTCAATTTTCCGTTGTCGCATTCCCGCAACGGCAAGCAGACCCCGCCCCCTTGTCGGCGCGGGTCACGGGGCCTAGGTGCCTCCGGCTGCGCGGTATTGTCCGCTGGACGGGCGCGGGATTGATGGCTAAACAGCGCCAAAACGCCAAGCGGGTCACGGCCCGCGGTCTTTTGCCGTCCGGGCGACGCCGCCCCAGCCATACCGGAGATCACCCCCGTGTCACACGCAGACGATCATCAGGGCACACGCCGCGATTTTCTCTACTATGCCACCGCCGGTGCGGGGGCTGTCGTGGCCGGCGCCGCGGTCTGGCCCCTGGTCAACCAGATGAACCCCTCGGCCGACGTTCTGGCGCTCGCCTCGATCCGGGTCGACGTCTCCGGCGTCCAGCCCGGCACCCAGCTTACCGTGCTGTGGCAGGGCAAGCCGGTGTTCATCCGCTCGCGCACCGAAGAAGAGATCGCCGCCGCCCGCGAGGTCGACGTCAACTCGCTGCCCGACCCGATCGCACAGAACGACAACCTGAACGGTGCCGCCCTCGCCACCGACGAGAACCGCGCGCTGGACGAGACCGGCACATGGCTCGTGCAGATGGGTGTCTGCACCCATCTGGGCTGCGTGCCCCTGGGCGAGCAGGGTGACTTCGGCGGCTGGTTCTGCCCCTGCCACGGGTCGCACTACGACACCGCCGGCCGCATCCGCAAAGGGCCCGCACCGCGCAACCTGCCCATTCCCGTCGCCGAATTCGTCGACGAGACGACCATCAAGCTCGGCTGAGGAGACCCCTGATGTCCGGTATTCCGCACGATCATTACGAACCCAAGACGGGTGGCGAGCGCTGGCTCAACAACCGCCTTCCGGTCATCGGCCTGCTCTATGACACGCTGATGATTCCGACGCCGAAAAACCTCAATTGGATGTGGATCTGGGGCATCGTCCTCACCTTCACTCTGGCGCTGCAGATCATCACCGGCATCGTGCTGGTGATGCACTACACGCCGCATGTCGACATGGCCTTCGCCAGCGTCGAGCACATCATGCGCGACGTGAACGGCGGCTTCATGCTGCGCTACATGCACGCCAACGGCGCCTCGCTGTTCTTCGTGGCGGTCTATGCGCACATCTTCCGCAGCCTCTACTACGGTTCGTACAAGGCCCCGCGCGAAGTCACCTGGATCATCGGCATCCTTATGTACCTCCTGATGATGGGCACCGCCTTCATGGGCTACGTTCTGCCCTGGGGTCAGATGTCGTTCCACGGCACTGCGGTGATCACCGGCCTGTTCGGCGCCGTGCCCTTCGTGGGCGAGGCGATCCAGACCTGGCTCTTGGGCGCTTCGGCCGTGGGCCAGCCTGCGCTGAACCGCTTCTTCTCGCTGCACTACCTGATGCCCTTCATCATCGCGGGCCTCACCGTCGTGCACATCTGGGCCTTCCATTCGACTGGCAACAACAACCCCACCGGGGTCGAAGTGCGCCGCACCTCGAAGGAAGAGGCCAAGCGCGACACCCTGCCCTTCTGGCCCTACTTCGTGCTGAAGGACCTGTTCGCGCTCGCCGTGATCCTCGCGGTGTTCTTCGCGATCGTCGGCTTCATGCCGAACTATCTCGGCCACCCCGACAACTACATCGAGGCGAACCCGCTCTCGACGCCCGCGCACATCGTGCCCGAGTGGTACTTCCTGCCCTTCTACGCGATCCTGCGCGCCTTCACCGCCGACGTCTGGGTCGTGATGTTCGCCGAGTGGATCACCTTCGGCATCGTCGACGCGAAGTTCTTCGGCGTGCTGGCGATGTTCGGCGCCATCGCGGTGATCGCGCTGGCCCCGTGGCTCGACACCTCCTCGGTACGCTCGGGCCGCTATCGCCCGATGTTCAAGTGGTGGTTCGCGCTGCTGGTCGTCGACTTCTTCGTGCTGATGTGGGGCGGCGCGATGCCCGCCGAGGGCATCTATCCCTACATCTCGCTGATCGGGGCCGCCTACTGGTTCGGCTACTTCCTCGTGATCCTGCCGCTTCTGGGCGTGATCGAGAAGCCGCTGCCGATCCCCGGCACGATCGAAGAAGACTTCAACGCGCATTACGACCCAAAGACCGGCGGCACCCACACCGTCGTCAAGCCGGCCGAGTGAGAGAGGCAAGACACATGCTGAGAACCGTCACGCTGGCCGCGATCGCGGCGATGGGCCTCTCCGGCGCCGCCACCGCGGAGTCCGAGACGCACATCACGGATTACGACTTTCCCTACGAGGGTCCCTTCGGGGCCTTCGACCAGATGCAGCTTCAGCGGGGCCTTCAGGTCTACACCGAGGTCTGTGCCGCCTGTCACGGGCTGAAGTACGTCTCCTACCGCAACCTCGCGGATGAGGGCGGCCCCGGCCTGCCCGAGGATCAGGTGCGGGCCTATGCCGCGCAGTTCGAGACCTTCGACGAGGAACTCGACGACTTCCGCCCCGCCACCGCGGCGGACAAGTTCCCCGAGAGCTCGCTGCCCGAGGCACCCGACCTGTCGCTGATGGCGAAATCGCGCGCGGGTTTCCACGGCCCCTATGGCTCGGGCATGAACCAGCTCTTCAAGGGCATGGGCGGGCCGGAGTACATCGCGTCGCTGCTGACCGGCTACGAAGAGACGCCCGAGTGCGCGCCCGAGGACTTTCCGGGCTACTACAACGTCGCCTTCGGCTCCGGCGGCTTTCCCGAAAGCTGCATCGACGAAGACGGCCACCACGAGGTGCCCGGCTCCTGGATCGCCATGCCGCCGCCGCTTCTTGGCGACGACGTGGTCTACGAGGACGGCCACGAAGCCTCGGTCGTGGAAGAGGCCAAGGACGTGACCGCCTTCATGATGTGGACCGCCGAGCCCAAGATGATGGCCCGCAAGCAGGCCGGCTTCACCGGCGTTCTGTTCCTCGGCATCCTCGCGGTTCTGCTCTACCTCACCAACAAGCGGATTTGGCATCGCGCCAAGTACGGCCCCCGCGACGAGTGATCGTCCGCGCCGCACGGATCACGGGGCGCCCCTTCGGGGGCGCCTTTTTTCATGCGCGGTATGTGGCCGGATAGGCTGGGCATCGGAAGCAAAAGGGACGGCACGTGACGCTCCGACGTCATGGCCCCTTCTCCTCCTGCTGCGATGCGCAAGGCACCGCCATGCCCCGAACGCGGCGATGGACAGAAGCCGTCGCCCAGTGCCTCAGCGCCCGAGATAGACCCTGAGCGCCGGGGGCGGATCGGCAAGTAGGGGTGCCGCCGCCTCGGGCGCTGCGGCAACACCGGCATCGACCAGAACGATGTGGCTCGCGATTCGCGCCGCGTCCTCCGGCGCGTGGCTCACCATCAGCAGTGTCCTCCCCTCCCCTGCCAGCACCTCGCGCGCCAGATCGAGCATCTCGGCCCGCAGACCCGGCCCGAGCGCGGCGAATGGCTCGTCGAGCAGCACCAACGCCCGGTCCATCAGAAGCACCCGCGCCAGAGCCGCCCGGCTTTGCTGCCCGCCCGAGAGCGCGGCGGGCCTGCGCGCGCCCATGCCGTCCAGGCCGACGCGCTCCAGCACCTCTCCGATGGCGCGCCGCCGTTCCGCGTCGAGCCGTCCGCGCGGATCGAGACCCAAGGCGAGATTGCGCTCCACCGTCAAGTGCGGGAACAGGTTGTTGTCCTGAAACAGGATCGAAATCGGCCGCGCGGCGGGCAACAGCGGCGTCAGGTCGCGCCCATCCCAGAGGACGCGGCCCGCACCGGGCGCGAGAAACCCCGCGATGGTGGCGAGCAGCGTCGACTTGCCGCCACCCGATGGCCCCATCACTGCGCAGACCGCACCGTCCTCCAGCGCCCAATCCGCCGAGAGGCCGAACTCACCCTGCCGGATCTCCAACCCCTCAAGCCGCAGCATCGACGCGCCCTCCCCTGTCGAAGATCCAGAACAGCGCGAGGCTCAGGCCCAGCAGCACCAGCGCCACCCCCGCCGCCTGCTCCATCCGGTAGGCCGACATCAGGCGCACCATCAAGAGTGGCAGCGTCGCTTCGCCGTCGCCCGCGAAAAGCGCGATCACCCCGAGGTCGCCCATCGACAGCGCCGCCGTCAGCCCGGCGGCGAACCCCAAGGGGCGGCGCAGGCGTGGCAACAGCAGCCAGCGCAGCCGCGCCCAGCCGGCGAGGCCAAGTGAGGTCGCCAGCCGCCCATGCGCGGCCTCGGCCTGTGCCACAGCGGGGGCCAGCACGCGCGCCGCGAAGGGCAGCGCCATCGCAGCGTTCACCCACCCCGTTACCACCAGCGCCACATCGCGGGGCGAAACCAGCGGATAGAGCACCACGAACAGCCCCGTGCCCATCACGAGGCTTGAAGCGGCGAGCGGCAGCAGCATCGACAGCTGCGCCAGCCCGCCCCCGCGCAGCACCAACGCCAAGGCCAGCGCCAGCGTCAGCACCGTCGCCCCCAGCGCCACCGAGATCGAGCGCAGCGCCGCCGCCCAGACCCCATCGGGCAAATCAAACAGCCCCGGCGCGCCGCGCGCCACGATCATCGCCAGCGGCCCCATGAGAAACAGCGTGGCAAGGGCGATGGCCACCGCATCACGCAATTGCCCGCCCGGCTCGAAACGCTCGACCACCCGGTCGAGCCCTGCGCCCAGCGCCTCGGGTGCGCCTGCCGTCCGCACCATCAACGCGGCGGCGGCACAAAGGCCGAACTGCACCATCGCCAGCACCGCGGCACGGCCCAGATCGAAGTCGAATCGCAGGGATTGATAGATCGCCAACTCCACTGTGGTCGCGCGAGGCCCGCCACCCAGCGTCAGCGCCACGGCAAAGCTCGTCAGACAGATGAGAAAGATGACGGCAAAAGCCCCCGGCACTACGGCGCGCAGCATCGGCCCTTCGAGCAGTCGCCCCACCGGCGCGCCGAGCGAAGCGGCGAGGCGAAAGCGTTCGGCGGGGATCGCGATCCAGCCCTGCAGGATCAGCCGCACTGCCAAGGGCAGGTTGAAGAATACATGCGCCAGCACCACCCCGTGCCAGCCATAGACCGAGACGGGACCAAGACCTGCCAGCCCCAGCGCGTCGTTCAAAAGCCCGCCGCGACCGAACACGCCGATGAGGCCAATCACCGCGACCACCACTGGCAGGATGAAGGGTGCCCCCAGAAGCGTCACCAGCGCGCCGCGCCCGAAAAACCGCCGCCGTGCCAGAGCCCGCGCCACCGGCATGGCGAGCACGACCGACACGCAGGCCGACAGCGCCGCCTGCCAAGTGGTGAACCAGATCGCCGAGAGATCGGCGGGGCCGAGCCGCAGTGCGAAACCCGCGCGCCAGATCACGGCCGCCAGCGTGCCCAGCGTCAGTGCCAGCACCAGCCCGGCGGCGATGCCGCCGGGCCATCTCGCCACAGGTGTTATTGCGACAGCCCCTGTCGCCAGGCCTCAATCGCGGGCGCGCGCAGCGCATCGGCTTCGGCCTCGGGCAGCCAGATCGCCTTTTCGGGCATCGCGATGTCGCGGAAGCCTTCAGGCCATTCGGTCTCGGGCAGCGCCGAGGGGTAGGACCAGTTCGAGGTCGGGATCAGCGACTGGAAGGTCTCGCTGGTGACGAACTGCATGAACCGCTGCGCCAACTCCGGCGCGTCGGTGCCCTCAAGCTGAGCCGCCAGCTCGATGGTCATGTAATGCCCCTCCTCGAAGATCGCCGCCGAAACGGTGTCGTCGTCCTCGGCGATCGCGTGGTAGGCGGGCGAGGTGGTGTAGCTCAGCACCATGTCGACCTCGCCCTCGGTGAAGAGACCATATGCCTCGGACCAGCCCGGCGTGACGGTGGTGATCTTGGGTGCCAGCGCGGCCCATTTCGCCTCGACCTCCTCGCCAAAGACCTCCTCGGCCCAGAGCACCAGAGACAGGCCCGAAACCGAGCTGCGCGGGTCCTGGATGGCGATGCGCAGATCGTCGGAGGCCGAGACCAGCTCCGCAAAGCTCCCCGGCACCTCTTTCAGCGCCTCGTTGTCGTAGACGAAGGCGAGGTAGGACCAGTCGAACGGCAGAAAGACTTCGTCGGTCCAGTCGATCGGCAGCGTCAGACCGGCGGTGTCGACGCCATGCGGCGCGAAGAGCCCGGTCTCGCGCGCCTTCTTCATCTCGGTCGAATCAAAGCCGATGGCCACGTCCGCCTCGGTGCGCGCGCCTTCGAGCAGCAGCCGCGGCAGCAGGTCGCCGGTCTGGTAGTCGAGCGTACAATCGCACTCGGCCTCGAAGGCCTCCTTGATCGCGGGGCCGGGGCCCCATTCGGAGGCGAAGTAATCGGGGGCATAGACGGTGAGGGTCTGGCCTTGCGCGAGCGCCGGGGTGGCGACGAGTGCTAGGGCGAGACCCGCATTCAGGCGATGGGACATGGTCATCCTCCAATGCGGGCGAAGAGCAAGGAGGACGCGTGTCCCGAAACCTTCCCTCCGCCGGTGTGATCCGGTTCAGGTTCAACGGGTCCGCGCGATGCGCATCTCAGCCAGTGGCCCCCCGAGGTGGCGCAGACACTACGCCATGGGGGGCTGCGCGCAAGCCCCCGCCCTTTCCCCCGCACCCGCCCCGCGCTACACCGGCCCCGCCACAAGGAGAGCGTCCATGTCCCTCAACAGCTTCGGCCACCTGTTCCGTGTCACCACATGGGGCGAAAGCCACGGCCCCGCACTCGGCGCCACGGTCGATGGCTGCCCACCGGGGGTGGAGATTACCGAAGCCGACCTGCAGGTCTGGCTCGACAAGCGACGCCCGGGCCAGAACAAGCACACCACGCAAAGGCGCGAGCCCGATACGGTGGAGATCCTGTCGGGCGTGTTCGAGGGCCGCTCCACCGGCACGCCGATCCAGCTGATGATCCGCAACACCGACCAGCGGTCCAAGGATTACGGCGACATCGCCGAGACCTTCCGCCCCGGCCATGCCGACATCGCCTATCACCTGAAATACGGAATCCGCGATTATCGTGGTGGCGGTCGCTCGAGCGCGCGCGAGACGGCGGCGCGGGTGGCGGCGGGTGGCGTGGCACGGGCCGCGTTGGCAGCCCTTCTGCCGGATTTGAAGATCACCGGCTACATGGTGCAGATGGGCGAGAAGACGATCGACCGCTCAAAGGTCGATATGGCCGAGGTGGCCCGGAACGACTTCTGGTGCCCCGATGCGCAGGCCGCGACCGATTGGGCCGACTATCTCGACGCGCTCAGGAAGGACCACAACTCGGTCGGCGCGATGATCGAAGTCGTAGCCTCGGGCGTGCCCGCGGGCTTAGGCGCGCCGGTCTATGGCAAGCTCGACACCGATCTGGCGGCGGCGATGATGTCGATCAACGCGGTCAAGGGTGTGGAGATCGGCGAGGGCATGGCGGCGGCGGCGCTGACGGGCCGCGACAATGCCGACGAGATCTTCATGGGGCCGAACGGGCCGGAGTACGGCTCGAACCATGCGGGCGGGGTCTTGGGCGGCATCAGCTCGGGGCAGGATGTGGTGGTGCGCTTTGCGGTCAAGCCGACCTCGTCGATACTGTCGCCCCGCAAATCGATCCGTATGGACGGCAGCCCGACCGAGGTCATCACCAAAGGCCGCCACGACCCCTGCGTCGGCATCCGCGCGGTGCCGGTGGCCGAGGCGATGATGGCCTGCGTGCTGCTCGATCACTATCTGCTCGATCGTGGCCAGACCGGGGGCGCACGCGGTACCATCGGCTGAGGTCGTTGTTAGAGACAATTCAGAGACAACAAAGGCCGCCGGGGCATCCCTCGGCGGCCTTTCTCGTGGCGCGTCAGATCCAGTAGTAAGGCGCGCCGTAATGGGTATAGGCCGCCTCTTCCCAACGCCGGTCCTCGTACCAGCGCTCGGGCCGCTCGGGCGCGCCCTGAAGCTGCGCCTCGGTGATGTCGGTGCGATACCCGCCAAGGCCGGTGTCGTAGTCGAGCTTGGACCAAGGGATCGGGTGATGCTCTTCACCGATGCCGAGGAAGCCACCGAAGCCCATCACGGCGTAGGTGATTTTGCCGCTCTTCTTGTCGATCACGAGATGGTCGATGTGGCCAATCTTCTCGCCCCCGGCACCAAACACCTCGGTGCCGTTGACGCGGTCGGACGAAATCGTGCTGTGGCTGTCGCTGTAGTCGAACATGATGTCCTCCTGTGCTGTCTCGGGTGTAAAACCAACAGCCCTGCCCGGCTGTTCCGACGCGCGCGCCGGTGCGCCGGTTTTGGCCGATGGCCGCCGTGCCAGCTGCACCGCGAGGATGCCCGCCGCCACCACCGCGACGCCCAGCGCGTCCGTACCGCCCAGCGCCTCGCCCAAGAGCACGGCGGCGATGACAACGCCGAAGACGGGGTTGAGGAAGTGGAACGTCGCCGCCTTCACCGCGCCGATCCGCTCGACCAGCACGAACCACACCAGCGTCGCCAGAACACCCGGCACCAGCACGGTGTAGACGAAGGCCAGAACGAGCGGCCATGACCACCCCACAGCCCATGTCTCCAAGATCAGCGCCGGGGGCAGCAGCGCCGCCGCGCCGACCAGCATCTGCAGGCCGACCACCATCATCAGGTTGCCACCCGAAGCCGCGCCGCGCACCGCCAGGGTCGCCGTGGCCAGCGCCAGCGCTGCCACGCCGCACAGCGACACTGCGAAGAGGTCGAGCCCGCCCGCCATACGCCCGCCCATGATGATTGCCACGCCCGCGAACCCAGCGACGAGGCCCAGAGCCGCGATGGGCGGCAACCGGTCGCGCAGCACCACCCAGCCGATCAGCGCCACCAGAAGCGGCATGGTCGAGGCGATGATCGATGCGACCGAGGCACCGATCCACTGCATCGCCACGAAGTTCAGCCCCAGATACAGCGCGTTCTGGCACAGGCCGAAGATCACCACCCCGCGCCACTGGCCCCGGCTCAGCCGCGCCGTCTGCCGCAAGGCCAGCGCGATGCCGATGGCGATGGCGCCGGAGGCCAGAAACCGCAGCGTCAGCGCGGTGAGCGGCGGCGCGTAGGTGACGACCACCCGCGCCGAGGTGAAGGCCGAAGACCACATCAGCGCGAAAGCGAGCCCGAGCCCGAGTGACCTGAGATCCATCGACTACCTCCTTGCGGCAACGAAAAAGGGCCGCCCCTCTCGGGGCGACCCTTTCGTCATTTCGTCCGGGCCGCAAGGCCGCGGCGCGTCGAGGATCACTCCTCGTTGACGCTGTCCTTCAGGGCCTTGGCGATGGTCATCTTGACCACCTTGTCGGCGTCCTTCTTGATCTGCTCGCCCGTCGCGGGGTTGCGGACCATGCGCTCGGGGCGCTCGCGGCAGTAGATCTTGCCGACGTTCGGCAGGGTCACAGCGCCGCCCTGCGACACTTCGCGGGTGATGATGGCGACCAGCGCGTCCAGATGGGCGCCAGCGGATTTCTTGTCGCCGCCGGTCTCGTCGGCGATGGCGCTGACGAGCTGCGCCTTGGTCATCGGTTTGGCCATTCCAGGTCTCCTTACCACAGCCCGCTTGGGGCGTATTCCTGCGCCGCTTGGCGCGACGTGTTGCCTAGACCCACAATGAAACAATCGCCAATGCAAGCAAAAACCGATGTTTCCTTGCGGTATCGGCGGGTTTCAGAGGAAAGCCGTCTCTTCGAAGCTACGCAGTTTGCGGCTGTGGATGCGTTCGAGCGGCATTTCGCGCAGCCGCTCCATCGCCCGGATCCCGATCATCAGGTGGCGCGCCACCTGCGTCTTGTAGAAATCCGACGCCATGCCCGGCAGTTTCAGCTCACCGTGCAGCGGCTTGTCCGATACGCACAGCAAGGTGCCGTAGGGCACCCGGAACCGAAAGCCGTTGGCGGCGATGGTCGCACTTTCCATATCGAGCGCCACCGCGCGCGACTGGCTCAGCCGCTGCACCGGGCCGGACTGGTCGCGCAACTCCCAGTTGCGGTTGTCAATGGTGGCGACGGTGCCGGTGCGCATGATCCGCTTGAGATCGTAGCCCTCGAGCGCCGTCACCTGCTCCACCGCCTCCTCGAGCGCGATCTGGATCTCGGCCAGCGCCGGGATCGGCACCCAGACGGGCAGGTCGTCGTCGAGCACGTGATCCTCGCGCAGGTAGCCATGCGCGAGAACGAAATCGCCCAGACGCTGAGAGTTGCGCAGCCCCGCGCAGTGGCCGACCATCAGCCAGGCGTGCGGACGCAGCACCGCGATGTGGTCGGTCGCGGTCTTGGCGTTCGAGGGGCCGACGCCGATGTTGACCAGCGTGATCCCCTGCCCCTTTGCCCGCTTGAGGTGATAGGTCGGCATCTGCGGCATCTTTGCGGGGATGTGCATCGCCCCTTCGGGATCCGTGATCACCTGATTGTTCGGCCCGACAAAGCTGGTGTAGCCGCTCTCGGGGTCGGCCAGCACGTGGCGCGCGTAGGCCTCGAACTCCTCGACATAGAACTGGTAGTTGGTGAACAGCACGTGGTTCTGGAAATGCGTCGGGTCGGTCGCCGTGTAATGCGCGAGCCGCGCCAGCGAATAATCGATCCGCTGCGCCGTGAAGGGGGCCAAGGGCCGCGCCCCGTCGGGATAGGTAAAGCCGTTGCCGTTGACGATGTCGTCATGCGTGGTGCTCAGATCCGGCACGTCGAAGACGTCGCGCAGATGGAACTCCATCGCCCCGTCCTGCGGCACCGTGACCGAAGGGTCGTTGGAGACCGCGAAATGCACCGGCATCGGCGTCTCCGACGCGCCGATCACCACCGGCACGCCGTGGTTTTCGATGAGCAGGCGCATCTGCTGCTTGAGGTAATTGCCGAACAGCTCGGGCCGCGTCACGGTCGTCGAATAGGTGCCGGGCTCGGCCACATGGCCAAAGCTCAGGCGGCTGTCGGCCTGTGCGAAGGTCGAGGTGGAAAACCGGATCTCGGGATAGAAGGCGCGATATCGCGTCTCGGGGATGCCGCCCTTCAGCGTCTCGGTGAACTTTTCGCACAAAAAGTGCGAGGCGCCCTCGTAGATCTCCTTGAGCCGCGCCAGCGCCGCCTCGGGATCGGTGAAGGCCTCGGCGGCGGGGCTCGGGGGGGTCTCGATCTTCAGCGTCTTCTCCATCTCGTTCAGTCCTGTCCTTCGAATGGTCCCGTGATCTCGAAGCGGGTGACGTCCACCAGCCCCAGATCCGATATGCGCAACTCGGGGATCACCACGAGTGCCAGCAGCGAGTGCTGCATGTAGGCGTTGTTGAGGGTGCAGCCAGCATCGCGCATCGCCGCCCCCATGTCATCGGCCGCGGCCGCCACCTCGCGCGCGGGCGCGTCCGACATCAGCCCCGCGATCGGCAACCGCACCAGCGCGCGCTCCTCGCCGTCGCGCCAGACGGTGACGCCGCCGCCGACCCGGCCCAGCCGGTTCGCGGCCCGGGCCATCATCTCGGCATCGGTGCCGACCACGATCATGTGGTGGCTGTCATGCGCCACGGTCGAGGCGATTGCCATGCGCCCCTCGTAGCCAAAGCCCTCGACGAAGCCGTTCACGACCCCGCCGGTGCCGCGATGCCGCTCCACCAGCGCGATCCGGGCGACCGAGCCTGAGGGCACCACCGCGCCATCCTCGACGGGCAGCTCGCGCACCAGTGCCTTTGTCGGCGCTTGGTTCTCGACCACGCCGATCACCTTGGCGCGCACCGTCTCGACCTCGCCGGGGGCCTCGACCTTGAAATCATCCGCCATCAACTCCCGCCCGAGGCGCACGGTGTCGCGCGCCTTCAGGGGCCAGTCGTAATGCGGGCATGTGACACGCAGATCACCGTTCTCGGCCACCAGCACACCGCGCGCGAAGACCGTCTCGATCGGCAGGGCCTTCAGATCGGAGGTCAGGATCACGTCAGCGCGCCGCCCCGGCGCGATGCTGCCCAGTTCGCGCTCCATGCCGAAATGCGTGGCCGAATTGATCGTCGCCATCTGCAGCGCCACCACCGGATCGCAGCCGCAGGCAATGGCATGGCGCACCACCCGATCCATGTGGCCGTCGTTGACCAGCGTGCCGGAATGGCAGTCATCGGTGCAGAGCACGAAGTTGCGCGGGTCGAGACCTTTCTCCGTCACCGCAGTGATCTGGCTCTCCACGTCGTACCAAGCGCTCCCGAGCCGCAGCATCGAGCGCATGCCCTGCCGCACCCGGTCGATCGCGTCGCTCTCACGCGTGCCCTCGTGATCGTCGGCGGGTCCGCCCGCGACATAGGCGTGGAACGGCACGCCGCGGTCCGGGCTGGCGTAATGACCGCCCACCGTTTTGCCCGCGCGCATGGTCGCCGCGATCTCGGCCAGCATCTTGGGGTCGCCCGCGACGACACCGGGGTAGTTCATCATCTCGCCCAAGCCCACGATGCCGGGCCATGACATCGCCTCGGCCACATCCTCGGGGGAGATTTCGTGGCCGGTCGTCTCAAGGCCCGGCGCCGAGGGCGCGCAGGAGGGCATCTGGGTGAAGATGTTGACGGGCTGCATAAGCGCCTCGTCATGCATCATCCTGACGCCGTCGAGACCCAGCACGTTGGCGATCTCATGCGGGTCGGTGAACATCGTCGTGGTGCCATGCGGGATCACCGCGGCGGCGAATTCGGCCGGCGTCAGCATGCCGCTCTCGATATGCATATGCGCGTCGATCAGACCGGGGATCAGATAGCGCCCCCCGGCATCGACCACCTTCGTCCTCTCGCCGATGCAATGGCGCGCATCGGGGCCGACATAGGCAAAACGCCCCTCGGCCACCGCCACCTCCCAGCCGTCGAGGATCTCGCGGCTCTGCACGTTGACCAGACGGCCACCACGGATCACGAGATCGGCGGCCTCGCGGCCCGCGGCCACGGCGACAAGACGGGGGGCGGTGTCGGCCCAGGATTTGAAGGCATGTTCCATCTTCGGATTTCATACCAACCGGAGAGCCGCCGCAACCCCGGCCCACCGCGATTGCCCCCTCGGGCATCCATGAACAGATCGCCGATACCGTGCGTATTTGAGAATTCGCACGCCTGCGCTTCGCGCGAGAGTGTGATCGGCCTCTCCGGAACGGTCTCGACCCATGTCGCGTTGCGCGCCAGAGGAGACCCGGCCATGCCACCACCTGCCCAACTCGTCTACTACCCCGACTCGGAACCCGGCATCGCGCGCCGTCGCTGCGGTCGCGGATTTTCCTACACGGCACCCGATGGCACCACTATTGCGCGCGGCGCTGAGCGCCGCCGTCTCGACGCGCTCGCGGTGCCGCCCGCCTATGAAAACGTCTGGATCTGTCCCAAGCCAGAGGGTCATTTGCAGGCCACTGGTCTCGACGCGCGCACCCGCAAGCAATATCGCTACCACCCCGACTGGCGCGCATGGCGCGAGGCGCACAAGTTCGATCACCTTGCGGAGTTCGGCGACGCGCTGCCCGCGATCCGCCGCCGCATCCGCCGCGATCTCTCGGGCGAGGCGGGAGAGCTCGACTTCGCCATTGCCGCCGTTCTCGCCCTCATCGACCGGGTGTCGATCCGCGTCGGCAACCCCGAGTACGCCGCGGAGAACCGCACCTACGGGGCCACGACACTGACGGGCCGACACATTCGGCTATCGGGTGGCGAGGTGCGGTTGCGCTATGTCGCCAAGGGCAGCAAGAAGGTGGACCGCAGCCTCAAGGATCGCCGCTTGATGAAGGTGCTGGGAGAGCTGCACGACCTTCCGGGCAAGCAGCTCATCGGCTGGATCGACGAGGACGGCACCCCGCGCGGCGTATCCTCGGGTCAGGTCAACGACCGGCTGGCCGAGATCACCGGCTCCGAGCATATCACCGCCAAGACCTTTCGCACTTGGGCGGGTTCCGAAGTGGCGCTGGCCTGCGCGCTCTCGAACGACGCGCTCAGTATCAAGGGCATGAGCGAAGCCGCCGCCGAGCGGCTCAACAACACGCCGACCATCGCGCGCAACAGTTACATCCACCCCCGCGTGATCGCTCTGCACGACACCGACCCCGAAGAGCGCGCCGCCCTGCTCGAAGACCTCCCCGAGACGGCCGGGCTGCGACAGGCCGAGCGCGCCTTGCTGAGGCTTCTGTCATGAGTCTCGAGCGGTTCATCGAGGCGCAGAAGGACAGCTACGCCACAGCGCTGTCCGAGATCGAGGCGGGCCAGAAGCGCAGTCACTGGATGTGGTACATCTGGCCGCAGTTGCGCGGTCTCGGCCATTCGCCCATCGCGCAGCACTACGGCATCGACGGTATCGAGGAGGCGCGCGCCTATCTCGCCCACCCGGTGCTCGGCCCGCGCCTGATCGAGATCAGCCGTGCCCTTCTGGCACACCGAGGCCGCAAGTCGGAGGAGATCCTCGGTGGCATCGACGCGCTGAAGCTGCGCAGTTCGGCCACGCTCTTCGCCGCGCAGCCCGATGCCGATCCGGTGTTCGCGGCGTTGCTCGATGCCTACTGCGACGGGCCCGACCCCGAAACCCTGAAACGGCTGCGCTGAATGGGCCGCTTGCCGGAGCGCCCGGACGCGAGCAAGCTGTGGCGAAACTCGGAGGGCCATGACGATGACATCGGCGGGCATATTGGCAGGTTTGTTCTGGAGCCTCATCGGCGGCCTCTGCATCGGCGCCGTCATCGCGGCGCTGATCATGACGATCCGCCACGGGCGCGACGCCAAGAGATCCGGCGGCGGTCATGTGCAGTTCGGCAAGAGTTGGTCCGTCAGCTTCGAGCGCAGCTACGAGTTGCGGTGGCCATGGCGCCGCGCGTCCGTTGCTTCGCCGCCGAACGACCCGCCGCCGCCGAGCTGACGTGGCGCGATACCTGTTTAGATGGCGGTGGCCCGTAGGCTTGCATCGCGCCGCGCCGAGAGCGACAACCCCGACATGAACACGCTGCTTTCCTTCGGCCACGGTTACTCCGCTCGCGCGCTCACACACCTTTTGCCGGATGACTGGCGCGTTATCGGCACCACACGTTCTACCGAGAAGGCCGAGAGCCTGCGCGCCGAAGGCGTAAAGCCAGTGATCTGGCCCGGTAGCGATCTCACACAGGCGCTCGATGCCGCGACGCATCTGCTGATCTCCGCAGCACCCGACGGCGAGGGCGACCCAGTGCTGCGCGACTGGCACGACGCCATCACCGCGCGCGCCGACCGCTTCGCATGGGTCGGTTATCTCTCGACCACGGGCGTTTACGGCGACCGCGAGGGTGGCTGGGTCGATGAGGACAGCGACCTGCGCCCCGCCACAAGACGCGGGCAGGCCCGAGTCGAGGCCGAGGCCGCGTGGCGGGCGATCCCCGATCTGCCGCTGCACATCTTTCGTCTTGCCGGGATCTACGGCCCCGGTCGCGGCCCCTTCGCCAAGGTGCGCGCGGGCACGGCCCGGCGCATCGTCAAACCGGGTCAGGTCTTCAGCCGCATCCATGTCGAAGACATCGCACAGGTGCTCATGGCCTCGATCAAGGCCCCGAGGCCCGGTGCGATCTACAATCTGTGCGACGACGATCCCGCCCCGCCGCAGGACGTCATCGCCCACGCGGCAGAGCTTCTGGGGCTGCCGGTGCCGCCCGAGGTGGCGTTCGCCGAGGCCGAGATGACGCCGATGGCGCGCAGCTTCTATGCCGAATCGAAGATGGTGCGGAACGACCGGATCAAGGACGAGCTGGGCGTGAAGTTGATCCACCCCGACTACCGCTCGGGGCTGGCCGCGTTGCTGGAGGCCGAGAGGGGCTGAGCGCGCCTCAGGCCCGCCTGCCCAGCACCTCGACGCCCAGCACCGAAAGCACCTTTTCCTCGATATGCCGCGCCGAGAGTTGGGCGGTCTCGTACATGTCCGAAGGGCTCGCCTGATCGATGAAGATGTCAGGCAGCACCATGGAGCGGAACTTCAGCCCGTGGTCGAACACGCCCTCGTCCGACAGAAGCTGCGCAACGTGACTGCCAAAGCCGCCCACGGCCCCTTCCTCGATGGTGATGAGCGCCTCGTGCTCTTCGGCCAGCTTCAGGATCATCTCGCGGTCCAGCGGCTTGGCGAAACGCGCATCGGCGATGGTCGGCGTGATGCCGCGCGCGCCGAGCGCCTCGGCGGCCTTCACCACCTCCGAGAGCCGCGTGCCGAACGACAGGATCGCCACCCGGCTGCCCTCCTGCACGATCCGCCCCTTCCCGATCTCGAGCGGCTCCGCCTCCGCGGGGATCTCGACGCCGACGCCTTCGCCGCGTGGAAAGCGGAAGGCGATGGGGCCTTCGTCATGCGCGGCGGCCGTGACGACCATGCGGGCCAGTTCCGCCTCGTCGGCGGCGGCCATTACCACCATGCCCGGCAGGTTCGCCATGAAGCCCACGTCGAACGATCCGGCATGGGTCGCGCCGTCGGCCCCCACGAGACCGGCGCGGTCGATGGCAAAGCGCACGGGAAGCCGCTGGATCGCGACGTCGTGCACCACCTGATCGTAGCCGCGCTGCAAGAAGGTCGAATAGATCGCGCAGAAGGGCTTCATGCCGCCCGCCGCGAGACCGGCGGCAAAGGTCACCGCGTGCTGCTCGGCAATGCCCACGTCGAAGCAACGGCTGGCGTAGCGGTCCATGAACCGGGCCAATCCCGTACCGTCCGGCATCGCCGCCGTCACGGCGACGATCTTGTCGTCTTTCTCGGCTGCTTTGATCAGGCTCTCTGAAAACACCGATGTGTAGGATGGCGCATTGCTCTTGGCTTTGGCCTGCTCGCCCGAGATCACGTCGAACTTGGCCGTTGCATGCCCTTTGTCGGAGGCGGCCTCGGCGGGGGCATACCCCTTGCCCTTCTTCGTGATGGCATGGATCAGGATCGGCCCGCCTGCGCGCGATTTCACCGTGCGCAGCACCGACAGAAGCTGCTCCATGTCGTGCCCGTCGATCGGGCCGATGTAGGAAAAGCCCAGCTCCTCGAACAGGGTGCCGCCGACGGTCATGTGCTTGAACACGTCCTTGGCCCGCTTCGCCCCCTCCTGAAAGGGCGGCGGCAGGAAGCTGACGGCTCCCTTGGCGAGCGCCTTGAACTCCTGAAACGGCGCACCGGCGTAGAGCCGCGACAGATAGGAGGACATCGCGCCCACCGGGGGGGCGATGCTCATCTCGTTGTCGTTAAGGATGACGATCATCCGCTTGCCCAGATGGCCCGCGTTGTTCATCGCCTCATAGGCCATGCCGGCGCTCATCGCGCCGTCGCCGATCACCGCGATGCAATCGCCGACGCTCTCGCCCTCGAGCCCGCGCCCGCCGAGATCCCGCGCCGCCGCCATGCCGAGCGCCGCCGAGATCGAGGTCGAGCTATGGGCGGTGCCGAAAGGGTCGTAGGGGGACTCCGAACGCTTGGTAAAGCCCGATAGCCCGTCCTTCTGGCGCAGCGTGCGGATACGGTCTCGGCGGCCCGTCAGGATCTTGTGCGGATAGGACTGGTGGCTCACGTCCCAGATCAGCCGGTCGCGCGGCGTGTCGAACACCGCGTGCAGCGCCACGGTCAGCTCGACCACGCCGAGGCCCGCGCCCAAGTGCCCTCCGGTCTCGCTCACCGCCGAAATGGTCTCGGCGCGCAGCTCGTCGGCGAGGCGTTTCAGCTCGGCGTCGCTCAGCCGCTTCATGTCGGCGGGGATCTTCACCCGGTCGAGAACGGGCGTGATGGGGCGGTTCGGCGTCTGGGTCATGGCGAGCCCCCTGATGTTCAGTTGTCGCGCGCGATAACGAAGCGGGCGGTTTCGTGCAAGGTTTCCGCCTGCGCGCCGTAAGGCGACAGCGCGTCACAGGCGGCCTCGACCAGTTCGGCGGCGCGCAGCTTCGCGGCCTCGAGCCCGAGCAGCGACACGAAGGTCGCCTTGCCCGCCGCATCGTCCTTGCGCAGCGCCTTGCCCATCTTTTCGGCGTCCCCCTCCACGTCGAGGATGTCGTCCGCGATCTGAAAGGCAAGGCCAAGTGCTGCAGCGTAACGCCCCAAGGGGCGCGCATCGGCCCCCGCCATCACCGCGCCTGCCTCGGCGGACCAGCGGATCAGCGCCCCGGTCTTGCCTTGCTGCAGCTCGGTGATCTGATCGAGGTCGAGAGGCAGGTCCGCGCTTTCGGCCATGATGTCGCGCGCTTGCCCACCGACCATGCCCGCGATTCCGCTCGCGCGGGCGAGCGCAAGGCACAGATCGGCGCGGTGCGGCCCCACGGCGGGATCGGCGCAAAGCTCGAAGCCCAGGCTTTGCAGCGCGTCGCCCGCGAGGATCGCGGTCGCCTCGTCCCAGGCGACATGCACGGTGGGCCGCCCGCGGCGCAGGTCGTCATCGTCCATCGCGGGGAGATCGTCATGCACGAGGGAATAGGCGTGCAGCGCCTCGATCCCGGCGGCGGGCAGCAACGCTGCTGCGCGATCCACACCATGCAGCCGCGCGCCTTCGAGCACGAGAAAACCGCGCAGCCCCTTGCCGCCCGCGACCGCGTGCTCCATCGCGCGGGCCACCGGCAGGTCGTGACCCGCGAGCCTGTCGCGCAGCAAACTTTGGGTCTCGCGTCCGGCCTCGGCCAGAGCGGCCGCAAAGCCCTCAGCCATCGAGCGGCGCGGTGCCCTGCGCCTGCCCGTCGGGCCCTTGGGTGATCTTGGCGACCTTTTCCTCGGCCTCGGCCAACTGCTTTTCACAGCGGGCCTTCAGCTCGGCCCCGCGCTGATACAGCGCGATGGAATCGTCGAGCGCGACATCGCCGCGCTCAAGCTTGCCCACCACCTGCTCCAGTTCCTTGATCGCCGCTTCGAAGCTCAGTTCCCCGACGGGTGTCGCATCGCTCATCGCCCGCGTTCCTCCAGTATTCTCACATGGGCGGCCACCGAGGCCGCCAGCGCCTCAAGGTCATAACCGCCTTCGAGCGCGGAGACCACGCGCCCCGCGCACAGATCGTCGGCCAGATCGCAGATCCGGGACGTGATCGTCGCGAAGTCCTCGGCCTCCAGCATCAGCCCGGCCAAGGGATCGGCGCGATGCGCGTCGAACCCCGCCGAGATGAGAATCAACTCGGGCGCATGGGTCGCGACCCTTGGAAACACCCCGCGCTTCAGCGCCGCCAACATCCCCGCCCCGTCGCAGCCTGCGCGCAGGCCGACGTTGACGACCGTGCCATGCGGGCCGGTGTCGGAGGGATCGCCGGTGCCCGGATAAAGTGGCCGCTCATGGGTCGAGCAGAACAGGATGCGCGGATCGTCTTCGACCAGATCCTGCGTGCCGTTGCCGTGATGCACGTCGAAATCGATGATGGCCACGCGTGAGAGCCCATGGTGGTCGAGCGCGTATTTGGCGGCAGCGGCGACATTGCCCAGAAGGCAGAAGCCCATCGCGGTTTCGCGCTCGGCGTGGTGCCCCGGCGGACGCATCGCGCAAAACGCATTGGCCGCCTCGCCCGAGAGCACCAGATCCACCGCCCGGATCGCCGCCCCCGCGCCGCGCCACGCAGCCCCGAGGCTGCCCGACGACAGCCATGTGTCGGCATCGATCTGGCGGGTGCCGTGCTCGGGCGTGTCGCGGCGCAGATCGTCGAGATAGGATTTCGGATGCACACGCAGCAGGTCCGCCTCGGCGGCGAGCGGCGCCTTGATGCGCATCAGGTCCATGCCTTCGAGCGCGCCAAGCACGGCGTCGAGCCGCGCCACCTGCTCGGGATGGCCGGGGGGCGTGGCGTGGTCGAAACCGTCGGGATGGGTGAGGAGTGCTGTGGTCATGGCGGCAGGCAATCCCAGATCGCGCCGAGGCGCAAGCGCCACGCCATCACCCAAGCGCGAGCCGCGCCTGTCCCGCTCCCATCGCCATAAAGGTCTCAGTCCGGTGTCAGCATGTAGCCTTCGCCGCGCACCGTCTGCAGGTAGCGTGGCTGGCGCGGATCGGTCTCGAACTTGCGCCTTAGCCGTGTGATCTGCACGTCGACCGCGCGCTCTTGGCTTTGGCCACCGCCCCGGCCCAACTCCTCGACGAGATGGGCACGGGTCACCGGCTCGCGCGGCTGCGCGGCAAAGATCCGCATCAGCTGCGATTCGGTCGCGGTCAGGCGAATCCGGTCCTCGCCCTCCCACATCTCGCCGCGCGCCACGTCGTAGCGCACCGGCCCCAGCTCCAGCATGGTGGGCCCTTCGGGTTCCGGCTCGGGCACCGGCTGACGCCGCAGCACGGCGTTGATCCGAAGCAGCAGTTCCTTGGGGTCGAAGGGCTTGGCGAGGTAGTCGTCGGCCCCGGCCTCGAGCCCCATGATCCGGTCCTCGGTCTCGCCGCGAGCGGTGAGCAGCAGGATCGGCACCGGCAATGTCGCGCGCAGCGACCGGCACAGCGAAATGCCATCCTCGCCGGGCATCATGACATCCATGACGATGAGATCGAAGTCGAGTCCCGACAGCAGGCGGCGCGCATGGCCCGCATCACGCGCCCCTGTCACGAGGTAGCCGTGCCGCGCGAGGAACTTCTGCAGCAGCCCCCGCAGCCTTGCGTCGTCGTCGACCACCAGAAGATGCGCGAGATCGGTGCTCATCATCCGCTCCTTCCGGCCAAGGCCTCGTATTGGCGGCGGCTTTCGTCATCCATCATCGCTTCGAGCACCTGCCGGAACCCGGCCACCGCGACCGGCCCGGCGGTGCGGTAGGCGGCACGCATCCGCTCTCGCTGCGCGTCGGACAGCTCGCGCTCCAGCCGTGCACCTTCCTCTGTCAGGTGCAGGTGCCGCTCGCGCCGGTCGCGCCGCCCCACCCGCGCCTCGACCAGCCCTGCCGCGATCAAGGCCCGAAGCACCCGGTTCAGCGATTGCTTGGTGACGCCCAAAAGCGCCATCAGGTTCGACACGGTGGTGCCCGGGGAGCGGTGGATGAAGTGGATCGCCCGGTGATGCGCACGGCCCATCTCGCGCCCTTCGAGGATGCGGTCGGGATCGGCGGTAAAGCCGCGATAGGCGAAGAACATCGCCTCGATGCCCTTTCTGAGCTGCTCGTCCGTCAGGAAGAGGAGGCTCGATCCCCCCTGCGGCGCCGGTGCCTCGGCCATGCGGTGTCGTCCCTTCGGTCGTTCGCCTTTGGGTCACAATACGTCAGCCTTGTTGACATTCCAAGAGCGAAGGACTAGCGATCTGCCCCATGAGGCGCAATTTTCGGTCTCGGAGACCTGCGCCGGCCCGAATATCTTGACAGGGAGGCACGCCATGTCCGGCGGCTATGACGATCGCGACGGAAAGATCTGGCTCGACGGCCAGCTTGTGGAATGGCGCGATGCGCAGGTGCACATCCTGACCCATGCGCTGCATTACGCCTCCTCGGTGTTCGAGGGCGAGCGCTGCTACGACGGCAAGATCTTCAAGGGTGTCGAGCACTCCAAACGGCTGCGCACCTCGGCCGAGCTGCTCGATTTCGAGATCCCCTATTCGGTCGAGGAGATCGAGGCGGCGAAATATGCGGTGCTCGAGGCCAACGGCTGGTCCAACGCCTATGTGCGCGCCCTCGCATGGCGCGGCGCCGGTCCCGACATGGGCGTGGCGTCCTTGCGCAACCCGGTGCGCATGGCCGTCGCGGCTTGGGAATGGGGCAGCTATTACGGCGACGCCAAGATGAAGGGCGCCAAGCTCGACATCGCCAAGTGGAAGCGCCCGAGCCCCGAGACCGCGCCGTCTCAGGCCAAGGCCGCCGGTCTCTACATGATCTGCACCATGTCCAAGCACGCCGCCGAGGCCAAAGGCTGCTCGGACGCGCTGATGTTCGACTATCGCGGCTACGTGGCCGAGGCGACCGGCGCCAACATGTTCTTCGTCAAGGACGGCGAGGTGCACACGCCGCTGGCCGATTGCTTCCTCAACGGCATCACGCGCCAGACCGTGATCGCGATGCTCAAGGAAAAGGGCATCACCGTGCACGAGCGTCACATCATGCCCGAGGAGCTCGAGGGCTTCGAGCAGTGCTGGCTCACCGGCACCGCCGCCGAGGTCACCCCGGTGGGGCAGATCGGCGATTACACCTTCGAGGTCGGCGCGCTGACCCGCGACGTGGCCGAGAGCTACGAGAAGCTCGTGCGCGCCTGAACCGAAGCTCATGCCGACAACGAGGGGGCGGGGCCGTATGGTCCTGCCCCTTTTGATTTCCAGCACCAGTCAGACGATTGCGGGCCTCTCGAGCATGGTGGAGACCCTAATGCTCCGCCTCTACACGACCGCCCTGACCGGCTGGCCTGCACCTGCCTATAGCCCGCGGTTGATCCTGACCGCGGCCCCTGCTGCTCGTTCTGTCACGGGCTCCGGCTCTACGGCGCCCCCTGCCAGAGCGCCCCTGCCGACAGGGTCACGGCCTCTGCCAGCCCCTGCGCTGCCATTTCGATTGCACGGCGTGTCGGTTCGGACCAAATCAGCACCGCCCCGAGTACGGCGACGAACACCGCCTGACCGGCGACGATCCGGTTCAGACGCCGCGCGAAGGGCTGCTTTCGGGTCTTGTGCCGCAACCGGTGCTGCGCCGACTTGGCCCCGATCCCGCCGCCCAGTGCTGCCAGCCACAACAGCCGTCGCTCGGACACCCTGCGCCCAGCGCTCTGCGCGCGCCGCTTGTCATGCGCATAGATCGCGAAGACCATGAGGTTGATCATCCCCAGACCCGCTGTGGCGATCACCAGCCCCTGCACCCATGCCATGCCGTGCGCCTTTCGTCCTTGCTCATGTGATCCCGTTCCCCGGGGGCTGCCCTCAGCCGTTGGGACTCATCGCGCGCCGCCCGCGGTTGCGCTCGAGGCCGAGGCGGTGTTCGCGCCAGATGATCGCGATGCCCGCCGAGATGATGATCGCCGCCCCCGCGAGCATCGCCGCCGTCGGTATTTCGTCGAACAGGAAATAACCCACTCCAAGCGCCAGCAGCATCGAGGCGTATTCGAACGGCGCGATCAGCGAGGCGTCGGCGTAGCGGTAGCTGGAGGTCAGAAAGATCTGGCCCAAGCCTCCTAGAAGCCCCGCCGCAACCAGTAGCGCGAAGCTGGCGGGGTCGGGCATGGCCCAGCCGAAGGGCAGCGTCAGCAGCGACAGAACGCTCGCCGTGGCCGAGAACCAGAACACGATCGTCGCCGTGCCCTCGGTGCGGGTAAGCTTGCGCACGAAAACCTGCGCCAGCGCCGCGCAGAGCGCGCCGCCCAGCGCCACCACGGCCCCCAGCGTCTCGGCCATGCTGAGCGGGTCAGAGGTCACCGAAAGCCGGGGCGACATGACGATCAGCACCCCGACGAGCCCCGCCCCCACCGCCGAGAGCCGGAACAGCCGCACCTCTTCGCCCAGAAACATGGCCGCGAGCACCACCACCATCAGCGGCGCCGCATAGCCGATCGCCGTCACCTCGGGAAACGGCAGCAGCCCCAGCGCGGTGAAGCCGAGACCCATCGCGGCGGTGCCGACAAGACCGCGCCACAGGTGGCCCATTGGGTTTGGGGTGTCGAGCCCGTGGCGCAACTCGCCACGCCACAACAGCCAGACGATGATGACCGGAAGCGCAAAGAAGGAGCGGAAGAACACCGCTTCGCCGGGCGGCACCACGTCCGAGGTCGCCTTGATGATCGAGGCCATGGCGACGAAGACGCAGACCGAGGCGACCTTGAACAGGATGCCGCGCATCGGCTGCTGCGGCGGCGCGGCCACGGGCCGCGCCGGGGTCGGCGAAGTGCTGGGTCGGGGCATGGGGCATCCTTTCGCCCCGACCCTAGCCGCGCGAGCGGCAGGGGCAAGCGAGCCGACAGGACTTCTGGCTCACCGGCTGCTGTTTCAAACCCACTGCGCGGCCCGCGCCCCGGCGGCCCGGCAGGGGAACTCTCAGGCTCTCAGGCCTCGCGACCGCGCTCGATCCTCAGGAACTGCCGCATCCGCGTCGCGCCGCGCGACCCGAGGCTGCGGGCATGGAGCCGCTTCACGGAGCGATGCGGGCCCTCCTCGCGCTCGAGCCGCATGAATTCGCGCGCCTTGATCTCGGTGCGGTCCTTGGGTTTGTCGATCACGTGCTTGGTCATCGAAACGTCCTCCCTTGGGGGTATCGCGGGTCTGCAACCTAACCGATCCCAGCGATTCGGTCTGCATCTTTCAAATTAGCCCTCGGGCATGGGCCACTCGCCGCCGGGGACCGCGGCGGGGCTCTGCCTCAGGACTTGGGCGAAAGCTTAAGCATTCCGGTCTCCTTTGCGGTCAGGAGATCGAGCCAGCCCCCTCCTCGGGCCCTTCCAGCCGCCTTACGGCCCATTGACCGGCCTCGGCCACCACGGGATCGGCATCGCGCGCCAGATCGCGGGCCGTGGCCATGAGCGCGGGCGCGCCCGAATTGCCCACGGCATAGGCCACGTTGCGCAGGAACCGGTCGCGCCCGAGCCGCTTGATCGGAGAGCCCGAGAACATCGTGCGAAAGCCCGCGTCGTCAAGCCGGGCCAGATCCGCCAGCGGCGGCGCGCCAAGATCGCCGAAGTAGCGCATCTCGGTCGCGTCCTGGGCGAACTTGTTCCAAGGACAGACCGCGAGGCAGTCGTCGCAGCCGTAGATGCGGTTGCCCAGCGCCTCGCGGAATTCCTCCGGCACCGGTCCTTTGTGCTCGATGGTGAGGTAGGAGATGCAGCGCCGCGCATCGAGCTGGAACGGCGCGGGAAAGGCATTCGTCGGGCAGATGTCGAGGCAGCGCGTGCAGGAGCCGCATTTCTCTGTCGCGGGCGCATCGACGGGCAGATCGATCGTGGTGAAGATCGCCCCCAGAAACACCCAATTGCCGACCGTGCGGCCCAGAAGATTGGTGTGCTTGCCCTGCCAACCAAGGCCCGCCGCCTGCGCCAGCGGCTTTTCCATCACCGGAGCGGTGTCGACGAAGACCTTGATCTGCTCCTCCGGCACCTGCTCCAGAAGCCAGCGCCCGACCCGCTTCAGACGCTTCTTGACCAGATCGTGGTAGTCGCGGCCCTGCGCATAGACGCTGATCGCGGCGCGCTCGCGCTGTTCGAGCACATCGAGCGGATCGTGGCGCGGCGTATAGGCTTCGGCCAGCATGATGACCGAACGCGCCTCGGGCCACAGGGCGGCGGGGTTGCCGCGCCAGTGCATGCGCTCTTCCATCCAGCCCATCTGGCCGTGGCGGCCTTCCTCGACATAGGTGGCGAGCCGGTCGGCGGCCTCGGGGATGGCATCGGGGCGACAGATGCCCATTTCGGCGAATCCCTCGCCGAGCGCCGTCTCGCGCAGCCTGTCCTTGAGCGCTTGGCTATCCATCATTCCTCAAACACCCGATCGGAGCGTCGGCCCCAAACGGGGCGTCTCAGAAGTCGAGATCCGCGTAGTGCGACGGCTGCGGAAAGCCCGGCAGCTGGTCGGCGAGCAGCGAGCGGAAGGCCGGGCGCGACTTGATCTTGGCGTACCAGTCCTTGACCGTCTCCGAGCGGTTCCAGTCCACGTCCGAGATATAATCGAGGCACGACAGATGCGAAGCGGCGGCGAAATCGGCGAGCGACAGCTCGTTGCCCGCGAGCCAGCGCCGCTGATCCAGCAGCCACGCCATGTAGTCGAGGTGGTACTTGATCGCCCGCGCGCCTGCCTTGACGTTGGTGCTGTCGGGATAGCCGCCGCCCATGACCTTCTTGAACACCCGCTCGCCCAAGAGCTTCGAGGTCACCTCGCGATGGAACTTGTCGTCGAACCACGCCACGAGCCTGCGCACCTCGTAGCGCGCATCGACCGACTGCGGCAGCAAGGGCGGGTCGGGCTGCACCTCTTCAAGGTATTCGCAGATCGCCGCGCTCTCGGACATCATGCGGTTGCCGAGCTTGAGCACCGGCACCTTGCCCGCCGGGTTGCGGCGCAGAAACTCGGGGTCCTGTTCCCAGTATCGCTCTTCGACGAGTTCGACCTCGATCCGCTTTTCGGCGAGGCTGAGCCGCACCTTTCGCGAGAAAGGCGAGAGCGGGTAGTGGTAAAGGCGGTGCGTGGCGGGACGGTTGTTCTGCATGACCCCTTATCTGCCGCAACTGCCGCGCCGCTTCAATCCCGCGCGCGTCACTCGAAGCAGTCGTCGCGCCCATCGCGGCGGATCGTGGCGGCCCCGTCGAGAATCTGGCCCGCCCGCCTGCGCACGAAGTCCGACGGGCTGGAGGCCGAGCGCCCCTTGGGGTCGGGCAGGATCGCGGCGAGGCGGGCGGCCTGCACCTCCGACAGATCGGCTGCGGACACGCCGAAGTAATGCGGCGCCGCCATGCCAACGCCGAACACGCCCTCGTCGAACTCGGCGACGTTGAGATAGGTCTCGAGGATGCGCCTCTTGGTCCAGACCGCCTCGACGGCGGGGGTCAATCCGGCCTCGAGCGCCTTTCTCAGCCAGCTACGTCCCTGCCAGAGATAGACATTCTTGACCACCTGCTGGCTGATCGTCGAGGCGCCGCGATTGCCGCCCTGCGCCATGGCGGTACGGATCGCCTTGAGATCGAGACCCCAATGCAGGCAGAAGTCCGCGTCCTCGGCAGCGACGGCGGCGCGGGCCATGACCGGGGCGATCTCGTCCATCGGCACCCAGTCATGGGTGATTTCGCCCAGACGGGCACGCTCGGACATCATGTAGGGGGTGATCGGCGGGTTGATGGTCGAAAACACCAGCACCATCACGCCCGCAAGGCCGACAAGGCCAAGGACCGCCCAGAGCAGGGCACGCGCGATCAGCCGGGTCGGTCCACCGGGTGTCGGGGTGTCGGACGCCTTTCGAGCGGCGGCACGCGCCTTGCTCCGACGGGATGCGGAGCCGGATCGGGAGGTGTTCACGGGCTTGGCCATGCCGCCATAGACCTTGCCCGCCGGGGCCGGGTCAAGCCGAACCTCGGGGCGTCCACGGGGCGCCGACCGGGGCCGGTACGTCCACCGCACCGCTCCCGGCCCGCATCCCGCTCAGGCGACGGCAAGGGTGCGTGGCGCGGCGACCTTGTCGATCGCCGCCATCAGCGCCGTGGTCGCGGTCTGGTGGATCATGTGGCCCTCGCCCGGCAGGCGGTCGAAGCTGCTCTGCGCGATCTCCTCATGCAGCCGCGCCGACTGCTCTTCGCAGTCGATCAGCCGGTCCTCGGCCCCTGCGAGAATGGCGACGGGCATCGAAAGCGCCGCATAGCGCGGCCGTGCTGCGGCGGCGCGCGGGATCATCAGGGCGGTTTCGGCCGCACTGGCGCGGATCTGCGAGGGGCGCACCGCCATCTCCTTGGGAAAGCCCGCGAATTTCGGCGGCACCGGGCGCGGGGCAAAGAGATGCTCGATGACGGCGGGCCACGTTAGCCGCGCCAGATGCGGCGACACGGCATAGCGCAGCACGTCGCCCAGCACCGGGACCGCCGGGACCGAAAGGCCCACCACGTCGGCGCGCGCGCTGGGGTAGTAATAACCCGAGGCCAGTACCAACCCTGAAACCGTTCCGGGGAAGCGATCCGCAAGGGCCACCGCCACCGAGCAGCCCCAGGAGTGGCCCAGTACCGTGGCGCGCGTCACGCCGATCCGGCGCATTGCCTCGTGAAACAACGCCGCCTGCGCTGCTGGCGTCCAGATCATGCCGCGGGGACGGCTGCTGTGGCCATAGCCGGGCCGGTCGAAAACGATGACGCGGTGGGTTCGCGCCGCCATGTCGATCAGCCCGCTGCTCTCGAAGTCCTGGATCATGCTGCCATTGCCATGCAGCAGGACCAGCGCCGGGCCGGTGCCGCGTTCGAGGTAATGCAGCCGCACGCCTTGCACGGTGATGAAGCGCCCGATGGGCGGGTTGTCACGTTCAGCGCGCTTGGCAAGGCGGTGGTTGGCATAGGCCGAGGCCGCCATAGTGGCCATGGCGGTTCCCGCGACGGCGCGGATCTTGAGCCGCTGCGACGCCGCGCGTGTGAGGGAGGCCGAATCTCGTCTGTTCGGGGAGGTCATCGGGCGTATCCATTCGTGGGGGGCCGCGTGCTCGCCGCCGTCCTTGGCGATGTTGCGGTGCAGCACGACTACCCTCAAAGGCCCATCCCGGTTCCCGCATGGCGGCCATGACCTCCGCTCGCAGGCAAAAGGGCCGGAGCGTCGCCGCCCCGGCCCTTTTCGAATTTCAAACGCTGTGTCCGATCACTCGGCGGGCAGCGCCACCTCCTCGACGGTGAGGGGGTGCGGGATGTGGCGCAGCATCTCCTTGGGGCAGACCTGCAGGAAGTTGTGCTTCTCGCTGTCCCAATGCTGCAGGATCTCGGCGGCCTTGCGGCTACCGGTCTCGAGCTGGTGACGCTCAATGAGGCCGTGCAGCTCGCGCTCCCAATGATCGACCGTGACGCCGCAGGTGACGAGCGTCTCGGTGTTCATCAAGGGCTCTGCCAGACCCTCGGGGTCATAGAGATAGGCCATGCCACCGGTCATGCCCGCGCCGAAGTTGGCGCCGATGGAGCCGAGGATCACCGCGACGCCGCCGGTCATGTATTCGCACCCGTTGGTGCCGCAGCCTTCGATGACCACATGCGCGCCCGAGTTGCGCACCGCGAACCGCTCGCCAGCGCGGCCGGCGGCAAAGAGATAGCCCGCCGTCGCACCATAGAGCACGGTGTTGCCGATGATCGTGTTTTCGGAGGCCACCAGAGGGCTTTGCATCTGCGGGCGCACCACGATGGTGCCGCCCGACAGGCCCTTGCCGACATAGTCGTTGGCGTCACCGGAGACCTCCAGCTTGAGGCCGGGGGCGGCAAACGCGCCGAGCGACTGGCCCGCGGAACCGGTCAGCTTCACGGTCAGGTGGTCGGGCTGCAGCGAGTTGCGCATGCCGAAGTTGGCGACGATATGCGCCGAAGTGCGGGTGCCGATGGTGCGGTGCGTGTTCTGCACCGCGTATTGCAGCTGCATCTTCTCGCCATCGTTGAGGAAGCGCTGGGCGTCCTTGACGATTTCCGCATCCAGAGTGTCGAGCACCTCGTTGCGCGGCTTGTTGCGGTCGTAGCGAATGCTCTTGGTGCCATCGACCGTGATCAGGAGCGGGTTGAGGTCGAGGTCGTCGAGATGCGCCGAACCACGGCTGACCTGCGTCAGCAGGTCGGCCCGACCAATCACCTCGTCGATCGACCGCGCGCCGATCGACGCCAGGATCTCGCGCACTTCCTGCGCGTAGAAGGTGATGAGGTTCACCACCTTGTCGGCGTTACCCGCGAACTTGCCCCGCAGAGCCTCGTCCTGGGTGCAGACCCCCACCGGGCAGGTGTTGGACTGGCACTGGCGCACCATGATGCAGCCCATGGCGATGAGGGCGGCGGTGCCGATGCCGTATTCCTCGGCCCCCATCATCGCGGCCATGACGATGTCACGACCCGTGCGCAGGCCACCGTCGGTGCGCAGCGTCACGCGGCCCCGGAGGTTGTTCATCGACAGAACCTGATGCGCCTCGGTGAGACCCATCTCCCACGGCAGGCCCGCGTATTTGATCGAGGTCGCAGGCGAAGCCCCGGTGCCGCCGTTGTGGCCCGAGATCAGGATCACGTCGGCCTTGGCCTTGGCCACGCCCGCCGCGATGGTGCCGACGCCCGAGGACGACACCAGCTTCACCGTCACCTTGGCACGCGGGTTGATCTGCTTGAGATCGTAGATCAGCTGCGCGAGATCCTCGATCGAGTAGATGTCGTGGTGCGGCGGCGGCGAAATGAGGGTCACGCCCTCGGTCGAATGCCGCAGCCGCGCGATCAGCTTGGTGACCTTCATGCCGGGAAGCTGGCCGCCCTCGCCGGGCTTGGCGCCCTGCGCCACCTTGATTTCCAGCTCCTCGCAGGCGCCCAAGTATTCGGCGGTGACGCCGAAGCGGCCCGATGCCACCTGCTTGATCTTGGCCGAGGGGTTGTCGCCGTTGGCCTCGGGCAGGAAATGCGCCGGATCCTCGCCGCCTTCGCCAGAGTCGGACTTGGCGCCGATCCGGTTCATCGCGACGTTGAGCGTCTTGTGCGCCTCGGGGCTGAGCGCGCCCAGAGACATGCCCGGCGTGACAAAGCGCTTGCGGATCGAGGTGATGCTTTCGACCTGCTCGATCGGGATCGCTTCGCCCATCGGCTTGATGGCCAGCAGATCGCGCAGATGGATCGGCGGGTTGGCCTGCATGGTCGAAGCATATTGCTTCCACAGCTCATAAGAGGCGCGGTCGCAGGCGGCCTGCAGCATGTGCATGGTCGTAGCTTCCCAAGCGTGCTTCTCGCCCGAGCGGCGCGACTTGTAGAAACCGCCGATCGGCAGCGTGCCGAGATCGGCGCCGTCCTTGGTCCAGCCGCGAGCGTGCACCTCCTCCAGCTTCTTCTGGATGCCGGTGAGGCCGATACCCGAGATGCGGCTGTGCATGCCGGGGAAATACTCGGCGCACATGGCGCGGCTCAGACCCACGGCCTCGAAGTTCAGGCCGCCGCGATACGACGAGATCACCGAGATGCCCATCTTGGCCATGATCTTCAAAAGGCCCGCGTCCACCGCGTCGCGGTAGCGGCGCATGATGTCGGTGAGCGTGCCTTCGAGCAGGCCGCGGTTCAGGCGATCCGCGAGGCTGTCCTGCGCCAGATAGGCGTTCACCGTGGTCGCACCCGAGGAGATCAGCACCGCGAAGTAGTGCGGATCGATGCATTCGGCCGATCGCACGTTGACCGAGCAGAAGGTCCGCAGGCCCTTGCGGGTCAGCCACGAATGCACCGCCGAGGTGGCGAGGATCATCGGCATCGGGACGCGGTCCTCATCCTGATGCTGATCGGTGAGCACGATGTGCCCCGCACCCGAACGCACCGCGTCCTCGGCCTCGGCGCGAATGCGCTCGAGCCCGGCGCGCAGCCCCTCGGCCGCACCGCCCGCCGGGAAGGTGCAGTCGATGAAGGCCACCTGATCGCCGAACTGCTCGACCATGGTGTCGAACTCGGCATTGGCGATGAACGGGCTCTCCAGCACGAGGATCTCGGCTTGGGACGAGCTTTCATCCAGCACGTTCTTGAGGTTGCCGAAGCGGGTCTTGAGCGACATCACCCGGCTTTCGCGCAGGCTGTCGATCGGCGGGTTGGTCACCTGCGAGAAGTTCTGCCGGAAGAAGTGCGACAGCGGCCGGTACTTGGTCGAAAGCACGGCCGAGGGCGTGTCGTCGCCCATTGACGCGATCATCTCCTTGCCGTCCTCGGCCATCGGCGCCAGCACCTGCTCCAGCTCCTCGATCGAGTAGCCGGCGGCGATCTGGCGCTTGCGCAGTTCGGGGCCCTCGAACAGCGGTTCTTCGGGCACGTCGCGCAGGATGTCGTTGAGGTTCACGACCTTCTCGATCCACTCGCCGAAGGGCTGCGAAGCGGCGAGCTTGTCCTTCATCTCCGCGTCGTGGAACAGGCGGCCTTCGGTCATGTCGACGGCGATGAGCTGACCCGGCCCGAGCGCGCCCTTCTCGACGACGCTGGCCTCGTCGACGGGCACCATGCCGGCCTCCGAGCCCGCGACCAGCAGGCCGTCACCGGTGACCACGTAGCGCATCGGCCGCAACCCGTTGCGGTCGAGACCGGCGCAAACCCACCGGCCATCGGTCATGGCGAGGGCGGCGGGGCCGTCCCACGGCTCCATCACGGCGTTGCAGTAGGAATACATGTTCTGCCAGGCCTCGGGCATCTCGACCCGGCTCTTGGACCAGGCCTCGGGCACCAGCATGGTCTTGGCCATCGGCGCGTTGCGCCCGGCGCGTACCAGCACCTCGAACACCGAATCGAGCGCGGCCGAGTCGGAGCTGCCCTGCGGCACGATCGGCTTGATGTCCTCAGCCATCTCCCCGAACGTGGAGGACGCCATGCGGATCTCGTGGCTCTTCATCCAGTTGGTGTTGCCCTTGAGCGTGTTGATCTCACCGTTGTGGGCGAGCATGCGGAAGGGCTGGGCCAGCCACCACTGCGGGAAGGTGTTGGTGGAATAGCGCTGGTGATAGAGCGCGAAGGCGCTCTCGAAGCGCGGGTCCAGCAGGTCGGGATAGAACACGGCCACCTGCTCGGCGAGCATCATGCCCTTGTAGATCACGCTGCGGCACGACAGCGAGGCGAGGTAAAGCTCGCGCACACCGGCGGCAATCGCGGCGCGCTCGATGCGGCGGCGGATGATGTAGAGCTCGCGCTCGAACTGCTCCTCGTCGATGTCCTTTTCGCAGCGGATCAGGATCTGCTCGATCTCGGGGCGCGTGGCATTGGCCTTTTCGCCGAGGCAGGTGACGTCGACGGGAACGTGGCGCCAGCCATAGATATAGTGGCCCATGCGGAGCACTTCGGTCTCGACGATGGTCCGGCAGGTCTCCTGCGCGCCGAAATCGTTGCGCGGCAGGAACACCTGACCCACGGCGATGCGGCGGTCGGCCATCGGCTCGTGGCCGGTGCGGCGGATCTGGTCCTCGAAGAAGGCGCGCGGGATCTGCACGTGGATGCCGGCACCGTCGCCGGTCTTGCCGTCGGCGTCGACGGCGCCGCGGTGCCAGACCGCCTTGAGCGCGGCGATGCCTTTTTCGACCACCGCGCGCGATGGCGTGCCGTCGATCGCAACGACGAGGCCTACGCCACAGGAGGCATGCTCGTCGTCTTCGCGGTAGAGGCCGTGCTCGGCCATGTACTTGCGCTTGGCCTCTTCCGAGGCGACCCAGGCGTCATCATAGGTGGTCATGGAAGATCTCCTTGGCGATGGGGGCGGGTGCTGACGACATGGTCGCGCCGCAGCCGTGTTTGGGGTTGGACGAGAGGAAGCCCGGCTCGCCCGGAAGGATGAATTCGACCGGCGTATCGTCCGAGGTGAAGCTGCCCTCGGATCCGGTCACTTCGCTGGTGCCCGACAGGAAGATGCGCCGGGCGCGGTCGATGAACTCGGTGCCGCGGCTGAGCCACAGCGTTTCGCCGTCGGGGCCGATGGCGCGCACCTCGTAATCGGTGCGCTCCAGCTCGACGCCGTCGATGACGACGGTTTCGCCGGTCAGGCTGTCGAAGCCGACATAGCGGGTTTCGCCGACCTGATCCGACAGCGTCGTGAAATCGAAGCTGTCGGCTCCGGTTTCCGACAGCTCGGTGAACGAAGCCGGATCGACGGGATCGGGGCCGAGCGCCTCGCGCCGGTCGGCGCGCGGATAGACGCTTTCGACCCACTGGGTCTCGGCGTCGATGGCGCCGAAATAGCTCACGCCGTCGCGGTCGAGATCGACCCTGCGGCGCCAGCCCTCGGGGTCGGCCTCACAGGTGAAATGGTGCGACACGTTGCAGTTCGCGGTCTGCACGGTCAGCTCGGCGGTGCAGCCCTCGGGCAGCGTCACCTGGCGCGGTGCCTGCGCCGTGGCCACGGCTGGCAACGCGCAAAGCAGAAGGGCGATAGGCGTCTTCATGGCGGTCTCCGAAACAGGGTCGGCGGGACAGGGATCATCGGGGATCAGGCGACCCCGGCCCGAAGGCCGGGGCATCGGCCCCGGAACCGACGCTTGGCAGCACGGGCCACGCGGCCCGCGCCATCCGCTCACTCGGCGGCGACGCCGGCGCTGGCGGACTGATCGAGATAGTCGACGATGGCGGTGGCGCTGTCACGCCCGTCGCGGATCGCCCAGACCACAAGCGAGGCCCCGCGCACGATGTCGCCCACGGCATAGACACCGTCGAGCGAGGTCGCGCCGGTGCCGAACTCGGCCCGAACGGTGCCCCAGCGGGTCACTTCGAGACCCTCGACGCCCCAGAGCGTCGGCAGATCCTCGGGCTCGAAGCCGAGCGCCTTGACCACGAGGTCGGCCTTCTCGACATAATCCGCGCCCTCGATCTTCTCGGGCATGCGGCGGCCGGTCGCATCCGGGGTGCCAAGGCGCATCTTGTGAACGTGGACGCCCTCGACGCCGTTCGGGCCGCAATCGAACCCCTTGGGAGCCGACAGCCAGACCAGTTCGACGCCCTCTTCCTCGGCGTTGGCGACCTCGCGCTGCGAGCCCGGCATGTTGGCCCGGTCGCGACGATAGAGACACTTCACGCTCTCGGCGCCCTGACGGATCGCGGTACGCACGCAGTCCATGGCGGTGTCGCCGCCGCCGATGACCACGACGTTCTTGCCCGCCGCGTTCAGCTCGCCGCTGTCGTACTCGGGCACCTCGTCGCCAAAATTCTTGCGGTTCGACGCGGTGAGGTAATCGATGGCGCGGACCACGCCATTGTGGTCGCTGTCGGCCAGATCGCGCGACTTGTAAACGCCGGTGGCGATCATCACCGCGTCGTGCTTGCCGCGGATCGCGTCAAAGGAGATGTCCTCGCCGACCTTGCAGTTGAGCACGAACTCGACGCCCGACTCCTCGAACTGACGGGTGCGGCGCTCGACGATCTCCTTCTCAAGCTTGAAGCCCGGAATACCGTAGGTCATCAGCCCGCCGACGCGGTCGTAACGGTCGTAGACCGTGACCTGCACGCCGGCACGGCGGAGATAATCGGCGGCGGCCAGACCACCGGGGCCCGCGCCGATGATGCCGACGCTCTCGCTGCGCTCGCGCGCGGGGCGGATCGGCTGGACCCAGCCTTCGTCCCACGCCGTGTCGGTGATGTATTTCTCGACCGAGCCGATGGTGACGGTGCCGTGGCCCGACTGCTCGATCACGCAGTTGCCTTCGCACAGGCGGTCCTGCGGGCAGATGCGGCCGCAGATCTCGGGGAAGGTGTTGGTGGCCTGAGAGACTTCGTAGGCCTCTTGCAGGCGGCCTTCGGCGGTCAGGCGCAGCCAGTCGGGGATGTTGTTGTGCAGCGGGCAATGCGTCTGGCAATAGGGCACGCCGCACTGGCTGCAGCGGCTCGACTGCTCGGCCGCCTTGTCACGGGCGAACTCGGCGTAGATTTCCTGGAAATCCTCGCGCCGCGCTGTGGCCAGACGCTTTTCCGGCATGTCCCGCGGTACGGACACGAATTTCAGCATCTTATTCTCGGCCATGGCTTGTCTCCCTCTGGCTGGGCTCGCGAGAGGGGATACAGAAAGGCCGTGACGATGAAAAGGCAGTACGCCTGACCTATTAACCGCTTTCGCGCGCAGGATCGTGAAATTCTCGGCCCTGCGCCGTATTTTTAGGTCAGTAACTGATACCTACCGCCTCACCCGACCAGAAGAAGCCCGGCCAGAGCCACGAGGCCCACGATGATTCGCCACCAGCCGAACAGCGCGTAGCCATGGCGGGAGACGTAGCCCAGCAGCCATTTGACCACGATGGCACCGGAAACGAAGGCCAGGGCAAAGCCGATGGCGATCTCATTGAGCGAGCTCCAATCGAGCACGTCACGGTTCTTGAACAGGTCGTAGGCCACCGCGCCTGCCATGGTCGGCATCGACAGGAAAAACGAGAATTCCGCCGCCGCGCGTTTGTTCACGCCCATCAACAGACCGCCAACGATGGTCGCACCCGAGCGCGAGACGCCCGGCACCATGGCCAGAACCTGAAAGAACCCGATGGCAAGCGCGGTGCGCACCGGCAGCTTCATCGCGTCGCCGTGGCGCGGATTCGGCGCCATGCGATCGACGAAGAGCAGCACGATGCCGCCCAGCACCAGCATCACCGCGATCAGCACGGGCGTCTCGAACAGCACCGTCTTGATGATGTCATGCGCCAGCACGCCGATCACCGCTGCCGGAAGAAAGGCGATCAGCACCGCGGCGATGAAGCGCCGCGCCGCCGGGTCGTGCGGCGCATCGCGCAGCACGCGCCAGAGCTGCCCGAAATAGAGCGTGAGCAGCGCCAGCACCGCGCCGAGCTGGATCACCACCTCGAAGGTCTTGCCCGTGCTCTCGAAGCCGAGGAAATGCCCCGCGAGCAGCAGGTGACCGGTCGAAGACACCGGGATGAACTCCGTTAGCCCCTCCAGAAGGCCAAGGAGGAGTGGCAGGAGAATCGTCTCTCCGGTCATGGCTATGTCCGTTCGTTAGTGCGGGCGCAAGTTCTGCGCCGACTCCTTGATGGAGAGATACTGCCCCGAGGGGCGGAAGCGCCACAGGTAGTCGGGCAGCACGGCCTCCATCGCGATGGGCTCGATTCCAAGATCGGCGAAGCCCTTGGAACCGCTGCTCACGACATTGTCGCGGCGCAAATTGGCGACCTGATCGGCGGTGATCGGCGCGCGGACCAACCCGAGGGTCAGCATCTGCACCAGACCGCCGGCGATGGCCATCAGGCGACCGACGCCGAACGGCAGCGCCAGAACCATGCGGCGGCGGCGGATCATATGCAGCATCTGCGTGATCAATTCGCGGAAGGTATGCACGTCCGGCCCACCCAGCTCGTAGACGCCGGGGGCGGCATGACCGGTCACTGCGAGGGCGGCGGCATGGGCCACGTCGTCGGCATGCACCGGCTGGAACTTGGTATCGGCGCCGACCACCGGGATCACCGGCGAGATCTGCGCCATCGAGGCGAAGCGGTTGAAGAACTCGTCCTCCGCGCCGAACAGGATCGAGGGGCGCAGGATCACCGACTGCGGCATGTGGCGCAGCACCGAGGCCTCGCCCGCCGCCTTGCTGCGGGCGTATTCGCTCTCGCTTTCGGCGTCGGCACCGATCGCCGAGATCTGCACCATGCGCGTCACGCCCAGCTCGGCGGCAATGCGGGCGATCCGCTCGGGGCCCTCCTCCTGCACCGCCTTGAAGGTGTTGCGGCCCTTTTCAGCCAGCACGCCCACGCAGTTCACCACCGCGTCGGCCCCGGTCATCGCGCCGCGCACACTGTCGTCGTCGCGGATGTTGCAAAAGATCGGCTCGACCTGACCCACGACGCCGTAGGTGCGCACGAACTGCGCCTCTTCGGGGCGGCGACAGGCCACGCGGATGCGCCAGCCCTGCTGCGCCAGACGACGCGTGATATAGCGCCCGAGGAAGCCCGATCCGCCGTAGATGGTCACAAGTCCGGTCATCTGCCCCGCCCTGTAAGGTGAATTGACGCCTCGCGGTTTACCCGCAGGGGGCCACGCGGACAAGCGCCGATCCGGTCGGCTGCCCCGCGCCGTGGCACCAAGACGCCGCATCGCAGGCTTCCGCAGCGACAGCGAAAATTCGCGCGGATTGTCGTTGACACCCTCCGCGCCATTCCGTAGATCGCCCCTCACACGACCTGCCCAGGTGGTGGAATTGGTAGACGCGCTGGCTTCAGGTGCCAGTGTCCGAAAGGACGTGGAGGTTCGAGTCCTCTCCTGGGCACCATCCCTCCTCGTGGTTCAAGAGCGAGGATACCGTGGCAAATCACCTTTACCAGAACGACCTCCCCGACGATCTCGATCTTGGCCCCGTCGTGGCCATCGATTGCGAGACCATGGGCCTGAACCCGATCCGCGACAGGCTCTGCCTGATCCAGATGTCGGGCGGCGACGGGCATTGCCACATGATTCAGGTCCGGCCCGGCCAGACCGAGGCCCCGAACCTCGTGCGGCTGCTCGAAGACCCGCAGGTGCTCAAGCTGTTCCATTTCGGGCGATTCGACATCGCTGCGATGCGCCACGCCTTCGGTGCTACTGCCGCCCCAGTCTACTGCACCAAGATCGCCTCCAAGCTCGTGCGCACCTTCACCGATCGGCACGGGCTCAAATTCCTGCTGCAGGAGCTGGTCGGCGTCGATATCTCCAAGCAACAGCAGCAATCCGACTGGGGTGCCGAAGAGCTGACCAATGCGCAGCTCGATTACGCGGCCTCGGACGTGCTTTATCTCCACCGCCTCAAGGAAGCGCTCGACGCCAAGCTCGCCCGTGAAGGGCGCAGCGAGCTGGCGCAGAGCTGCTTTGATTTTCTGCCCACCCGCGCAGCACTCGACCTCGCGGGTTGGCCCGACGCCGACATCTTCGCGCACTGAAATGACCGATCCCGAGCAACGCACCAAGGATCTGGAGATCGCGCGACAGGTGATCGCCGACGAGGCCGCGGGCCTGGCCGCGCTGGCACGTGGGCTCGATGACGGGTTTACCTCTGCGATCTCGGCGATTCGCGCCGCGACCGGGCGGGTGATCGTCTCGGGCATGGGCAAATCGGGGCACATCGCCCGCAAGATCGCCGCCACCCTCGCCTCGACCGGCACCCCCGCCTCCTTCGTGCACCCCGCCGAGGCCAGCCATGGCGATCTGGGCATGATCTCGCGCGGCGACGTGGTGCTGGTGCTGTCGAACTCGGGCGAGACGCCCGAACTCGCGGATCTCGTGGCCCATACGCGGCGATTCGGCATCCCTTTGATCGGCGTCGCGGCGCGGCCACAGAGCACGCTGATGACGCAGGCCGACATCGCGATCGTGCTGCCCGCCCTGCCCGAGGCCTGCGGCATCGGCGTGGTGCCCACCACCTCGACCACGATGACCCTTGCCTTGGGCGATGCGATCGCCATCGCACTGATGCGCGGGCGCGGTTTCACGGCGGCCGATTTCCGCGCCTTTCATCCGGGCGGCAAGCTCGGCGCGCGGCTGGCGCGGGTGCGCGACCTGATGCACGGCGCGACCGAGCTGCCGCTGGTGACGCTCGACACACCGATGTCCGAGACGCTGCTGGCGATCACCGGCGCGGGGTTCGGCGTCGTGGGGGTCACGGGCGCGGACGGGGGCCTCGCGGGCATCGTCACCGACGGCGATCTGCGGCGGCACATGTCGGGGCTTCTCGACCACCGCGCCGGCGAAGTCATGACGCCCGCGCCGCGCACCATTCGCCCCGACGCGCTCGCCGCCGAAGCGCTGGCACAGATGAACGAGCGCAAGATCACCTGCCTCTTCGTCGTCGACGATGAGGACGCCGCGGGTCGCCCGCTCGGCATCCTGCACATCCACGACTGTCTGCGGGCGGGCGTGGCCTGAGATGCACGCCCGCGACAACGCCTATTCCCGTTTCATCGGACGCGCCAAGGTGCTGCTGCCGCTGGTCGGGCTGGTGCTGCTCTCGACGCTGTTCCTGATCGCACGCGCGCCGCAGGGGCCCGGCGATATCCCCTTTGCCGAGATCGAGGCCATCGCCAACGAGCAAAGGGTCAGCGCGCCACGATTCGCGGGCATCGCCGACAACGGCGCGTCGATCTCGGTCGAGGCGGCGACGGTGCGCCCGCAGTCCGAAGGGGTCTATGCGATCGACGCGCCGCATGGTGTGGTCGACACCCCCGACGGCGCCCGGATCGAGATGCGCGCCGCTTCGGGCGCCATCGTTGCGGCCACACGGCAGCTACGCTTCAACGGGCCTGTCAGGGTCGAAACCTCGATGGGCTACAGCGTCGAGACGCCGACGCTCGAGGCCGATCTGGGCACCGGCGGCGTCGTGTCCACCGGCGCGATCACGGTCGACGGCCCCTTCGGTCGTTTCACCGCCGGAGGAATGCGCACCGAGCTGCCGGAGGAGACCGCGCCGCGCATGGTGTTCTCCGGGGGCGTGCGGCTGCTATATGATCCCTCAAGCCGAGGAGAGAGCCCATGATCCGCACCACCGCCCTTGCCGTCTTGATGACGGGCCTGCTGCTGCCCGGCCTCGCCACGGCCCAGACCCAGATGGCGCTGGGCGGGCTCACCGCCGATCCCTCTGCCCCGGTGGAGGTCACCGCCGAGAGCCTGAGCGTCGATCAGGCCACGGGCCGCGCCACCTTCGAGGGCGACGTGCTGATCGGTCAGGGCGATATGAAGATCTCGGCCGCCACGGTCGAGGTGGTCTATGACGACGCCTCCGGCGAGATCGCCCGGCTCGAGGCGGTGGGCGGCGTAACCTTCGTCACCGCGACCGAAGCCGCCGAGGCCGAGAGCGCCGTCTATGACATCTCGGGCGGCATGCTGACCCTGATCGGCGACGTGCTGCTCACCCAAGGGCGCACCGCGCTGTCGTCGCAGCGCATGGAGATCGACCTCGCCGCCGGCACCGCGCAGCTCACCGGCGGCGTGCGCAGCGTCATCGAGCCCGCGCAATGAGCGACCGCCCCGCCCTTGACCTGACGCCGGGAACCGGAGGCCTGCGCGTCACCGGCCTGCGCAAGAGCTATCGCAAGCGCCCGGTGATCCGCGACGTGTCGCTGCACCTCGACCGCGGCGAGGTCGTGGCGCTCTTGGGCCCCAACGGATCGGGCAAGACCACCTGTTTTTACTCCATCGCCGGGCTGGTCAGCCCCGAGGGCGGTCAGGTGATGATCGACGGGCGCGACGCGACGCTGCTGCCGATGTACCGCCGCGCGCGTCTGGGTATCGGCTACCTGCCGCAGGAGATGTCGGTGTTTCGCGGCCTCAACGTCGAGGACAACATTCTCGCGGTGCTGGAGATCGCCGAGCCCGACCGCACCTCCCGGCGCGAGCGGCTCGAAGAGCTGCTGTCGGACTTCTCCATCGGCCACTTGCGCCGCGCCCCGGCGCTGGCGCTTTCGGGGGGCGAACGCCGCCGGGTCGAGATCGCGCGCTGCCTTGCCGCGAACCCGCGCTACGTGCTGCTCGACGAGCCCTTCGCGGGCGTCGACCCGATCGCCGTTGGCGACATCCGCGACCTCGTGGCGGCGCTCAAGACGCGGGGGTTGGGTGTGCTCATCACCGATCACAACGTGCGCGAAACGCTCGGCATCGTCGACCGCGCCTACATCTTGCATGATGGCAAGGTCCTGATGTCCGGGACCACCGACGAGGTGGTGCGCGACGAGAACGTGCGCCGGGTCTATCTCGGCCAAGGCTTCCGCATCGGCTGATCGCGCCGCAACGCCGACGTTGACAAGCGGGGCCGCGATCGGGCGAGATGGGACTCGATGACGCAGTCCGACCACTCTTGTCCACAGGCACTGACGGCTCCGACGCGACGGGCCGGACGATCCTTGGAGACCGAAGGCGCTGCCCATCCCCACCCCCTGCCGACCCGGACCCCACGCCCGCCTCGCGCGCGCGTCGCCGCGTCGTGCCTCTGAAGGAGACCTCCATGCGCTACCAGATCACCGGCAAACAGATCGAGATCGGCGAGGCGCTGCAAACCCATGTGCAGACCGAGCTAGGCGTCACGCTGGGCAAGTATGCCGGTCGCCCGACCGACGCCAATGTGGTGTTCTCGCGCTCGGGCCACGAGCATGTCTGCGAAGCCGTGGTGCATCTGTCGACCGGTCTCACCGCGCAGGCCTCTGGCAAAGCCAACGAGATCTACGCCGCCTTCGAAGCCTGCTGTGAAAAGATGGACAAGCAACTCAGGCGCTACAAGCGTCGCCTGAAGGACCATCACAAGGCGCGTGCGAACCCGGTTGAACAATCCCTCGCGGGCTCCTATATCCTCGCCGCGTCAGGAGACAATGACGAAACCGAGCAGGACAGCCTCGCCCCGATGATCGTCGCCGAGATGGAATCCAAGATTCCCGAACTCTCGGTCGGCGAAGCCGTAATGCAACTCGAATTCACGGACGCCCCGGTGCTGGTGTTCCGCAACGAGAAGCACAGCGGGATCAACGTCGTCTACAAGCGCGATGACGGCAATTTCGGGTGGATCGACCCGCGCAACATCGGCTAGGAGACGCCAGATCCTGGCTCTCCGAGCCCGCCTCGCAGACAGGGGATTCCCTATGCAGATTTCCGAGATCCTTCCGGTGGACGGCGTCAAGATGCTGGCTTCGACCAGCTCCAAGAAACGGCTGTTCCAGGACCTCGGGGATCTCGCGGAGAGCTGCTACGACCTGACGTCCCCACGGGTCGTCGAGGCGCTGCTCGAGCGCGAGGGTCTCGGCCCCACGGGCGTCGGTCACGGCGTGGCGTTGCCGCATGCGCGGCTTCAGGGGCTCGACCGGGTGCGCGGCCTGTTCATCCGCCTAGACAAGCCGCTCGAATTCGATTCGATCGACCGTCAGCCCGTGGATCTGGTGTTCTGCCTGCTCGCCCCCGACGGCAGCGGTGTCGAACACCTCAAGGCGCTGGCGCTGGTGTCGCGCACGCTGCGCGACACCGCCACCTGTCAGAAGCTGCGCGCCAATGCCGAGGCCGGAACGCTGCACGCGATCCTGACCGAAGGCCCGGCGATCCAAGCCGCCTGAAAGCCCGGCTGACGCTCTTGTCCAAAGCCCTCTCTCAGCCGCAGAGCGGCTGCCAGTCCCCAAAGCCGAACCGCGCGTAATCGCGGGCGTAGACCGCCCGGATCGCGGTCTCGATCTCCGTGTCATGGATCGCTGCGAGGGCGGCTTCGTGCGGGTCGGTGTCTGCAGGCCAGTTCGGCGCCTCGCGGCCCACCCTTGCCGCCAGATCCGGCAGCATGTCGCCAAGCTCCGCCTCGCGCAGGATCGCGTCGGGGCATTCGAACTCGGCGATCCCCTGCAACAGCGTCCTCTGGCTGGCCCAGGCCGCATCGACCCGGATCGCGGTCTGACCGCCCAGATTGGCCTTCACGAAGCCGATGAAGGCCACAAAGGCCGCACGGTGGCGCGCCGGATCCGGGTCGGGGCCCGCCGCATCCTCGGCAATAGGCAGGTCGTAGCGGCGGCGCAGCGTCTCGCGGATCTCGTGAAAGCCGCCCCGACCGGGGTTGAGAATCCGTTCACAGAACGCCGCGTGCAGCCGCGCCACCGGGTGGCGCAGCACCGCAAAGCTGCGATGTCCCGGATGCGCGCCCTGCCACGCGCGCAGCGTCTTTTGGGTGAAACCATCGCGCACGGGCGCACCGTCGAGCGCCTCGAGCCAGCCCCGCAGCGCCGCCTCCGGCCCGGATTTGAGCGGCAGGCACAACAGGCCGCTGCGCGCAGGCGCGAGGTAGCTCGGGACCATCGGGCCGCGGCGCGGCTCGAAATTAGGCGTGCGGCCCAGATCGAACCGGTCGATCCGCGCCAGCGCCGCCTGCATCTCGTCGAAGTTCTCGACCTTCTCGGAGAGGCTTTCGGGGTTCTGTTTCTTGAGACTGCGGTCGAGCGCCTCCAGCCGTGCCTCCACTCCGAGCCAGGCTGCCAGACCATTGAGCACGGCCACGTCCTGAAGGTCGTCGTAGTCGATGTAGAAGGCGGTCTGCCCACCGCGCTGCAACGCCCCCATGATGCGCAGTTGTGCCTGCTGCAAGCGCTCCAGATGCTGCTCGAAGCCGGTGGCGTCGAAGGCGACGCGCTCGGCCCGCAAGTGACGCGCGTCGGTGAGCTTCCACTGCCCCGTCGCCGCGGCGATGCGGTGCGAGACGTAGGAATCCGCCGGATTACGGGTCAGCACGATCTTGGCGATGCGCGGCTCCTCCATCAGCGGCGCGAACAATCGCGGGTCGTGATCGCTGAAATAGCGAAACCCGTGCAGCCCCGGTGCGGCGCGCAGCTTGGACAGCAGTTCCAGCGGGGCGGCATCGCGCGCGGCCCGGTCCACCCCGAGGATCGGCGCATCCTTGGGCGAGCCGATGAAATGCGGGTTGAAGGCCTCGCCATGGCAAGTCACGCCCTCGAGCGCGTTGAGATTGCTTTCAAGAAAGTTCGAGCCGGTGCGCATCTCGGCGAGCACCACGAAGCTGTCGAAGTCAGGCATTGGGGCGGCTCACCAGATAGGGCTTGGGGGCGGGACGGCGCGGGCGGGTCCTCGGCTCGGCGGGGATGTCGCCGGTCAGATAAGGATGCATGCCGCGATTGCGCATCTCCTGCAGGAACCCGCCAAACCCGTCGAGCGGCAGCATCGGCGGCGGGTCCGGCAGCACGCCGACGCGGGAGGGCGCGATATCGGCCAGCATCTGCGCCAGTGCTTCGGAGGGGGCTTCGAGGACCTCCGCCAGCGTCCAGATCCTCACCCGCGCCTTGGCATAGGGCGAGCGCAGGACCCCCAGATGATCGGCCTCGGTCTTTTGCAGCCTTGCGGCCGTGTCGCGCAGATCGGCCACGGCTCGGCCCGAGCGAAACAGCGGCACCGCCCAGGCCCCCGAGATGACACCGATCCGGGCGTTGGGGTCCTTGGCGATGTCCCAGCTTACATGTTGGCTGTCGCGCGGGCCGAACTGGAACACCTGCCGCGCGCCGCGCCCGTTCCAGATCAGGTTGGTGAGAAACCGCCGCGCATCATGATCGCGCAGCACCGCATTGCTGGACAGCCCGCCGCGCCACAGCGTGGCCCCCTCCTCGAAAGCGGCCCCCTCGGGGGCGAAGAGATGGCCATGCACGGTGGCGCCGCTGGCGCGGGCGAACCAGCCCTCGAAGCCTTCGTAAAGCTCGGCAAAGCCCTCCAGAACGCCGTAGGGCGCGGCGGTAAAGCCATTCTCCCAATTCTCGTTGGGCATCCGGCTTTGCATGTAGAGCCCGGCCCGGCCGCGCACCCGCCGCTCGGTTGCCGCGACAAAGACCCGGTCGATCCGGGCCGGGGCCGGCTCGGCCGTCTCGGCCGCATGGCCGCCCGCAGCCATCTGCGCATAGATCGCCTCGGCTCGGGGCCAGACCTTGCGCGCCACGAAGCAGTCCGAGCGGCGCAGCAGGGGCAGGTGATCGTCGTAGAACAGGTGCGGCTTGCCCTGAAAATCGAATTTGCACATGGTCAGAGACCGGCTTTCGATCCGCTTCGACCAGCGCCGCGCGAGGCTCTGGAAGTAGCTTTCGTCGGGGATCCAGACGCGGGCGAAGTAGCGATCGAGCGCCGGGCGCTGCGGGTCCGACAGGATCGCCTCCAGCGTGCCGCGAGTCAGGCACCACCATTGCGACCCCATGTGCGGCACGAGCCCCGCGGGCAGGCGCCGCCGCACCCCAAGGCGCCGCTGCAGCGCAACGTAGCGATCAAAAGCCCAGCGCTGGCGCTTCCACGAGAAGGGAAAGCGCAAGCTGAACCGCTCCTCGGACAGGCCGCCGACGGTCCACGGCACATCGGCGACGGTCGCGCTTTCGATGAAATCGGTGTCGCCGCGCGCGGCCAGATAGGCGGTCAGCTCGGACACCGGGCGCAGCGGCACACAAGAGCCGGAGGCGAGATAGACGTGCGCGACCTCTGGAAAGCTGTCGAGCATCATCCGCGCGCCCGACTGCGTCGCCGCCACGATGCCCCAGCCGCCCCATTCACAGCGGTGCCGGTCGCAAAACAGCACCCGGTCGGAGATGTCGTCGAAGCCCGCGCGAAACCGCTCGAACCGCGCAGGCCGCATGGCGCTGTCGACATGCACCACCACCGGGCAGCCCGAGAGCGCCCAATGCCGGATCACTTCGGTGGCGCGGCCCAGCGCGTTGTGCACGAGGATCACGACGCCGAGGCTCATGCCCAGTTGCCCCGCGACATCAGCCCCAGCACCTCGAGCTGCCGCCAGTTGATGTATCTTTCGCTCCATCGGCACCACAGCTCGGGGTCCGCCTCAAGCCCGGCGGCATAGGCCTTGTACTCGGCGCTTGCGGCGTAATGTTGACCCCGCTGCAGCTCTTCGCGGGCCTTGGCGCCAAAGCCGTCGAGGAATTTGGTGTGGAGCAGCATGCCGCAGGTCTTCTCGCCGCCCCATTCGTCATAGACGAGGTTGAGCCCGCGCGGCAGCAGCATGTGGGTCGAGCTGACATAGGCGTAGCGGCGGTCCCATTTGACCAGCGGGATCTTGTTGAGCGCGGGCGCGCGTTCGGGCGTGTCGGCAAAGAACATCCGCGCCCGTGGCCCGCCTTGGATCCACAGGTTGCCGTAGAGCGCGTTGCGCGAGATGCTGTAGTTGCCCGGGTCGAACCAGCAGGCGATCTCGAGAGGATCGTCGCCCGGTGTGAAGGGCTGCGCGCCGATCGGCCCCTTGGGATAGAGATCGAGCAGCATCGCTCCGAAGCTGCGGATTGAGGAGGCGTCGAGCCAGTCGGTCAGCGCCTTGAGCGGGCGCGTGTCGCAGAAGGGATAGACCAGCAACTCGTCGGGATCGACGGTCAGACACCAATGGCTGTGGCCATGGCGGCGCATCAGCCAGTTGAGCCAATCGACCCCGAAGCGCGCGCGCTTGTAGCTGGCGTCGCTGCGCCATAGCGACACATCGGGCTGGGCCGCGAGGTACTCCGCTCCGCCGTCGTCGCTGCCATTGTCGACCATGAGGAAATGCGCGACGCCCATGCCCCGGTAGTGGTCGAGGAAATGCGGCAGCCGGGCGGCTTCGTTGCGCAGCGTGGTGAAGGCGAGGATGTCGGCGGAGCGGATCTGCGCGCTTCGGTCAACGACGCAGGACATCTCGCGCCGCTTGCGCAGCGCCCGCAGCCGCCATCTCTTGCGCTGCAGTCTCAGCCGGTATGTCTGCCAAGCCCCCAAGCGTGCGTCTCCCCGCGGCCCTGCGACCGATCAAAGCCCCCGAAGCGCGCGCTCCACATGTGCCGCCCAACCGGGTGGTGGGACGCGTGGCGGTGGCAGGCCGGGCGGCGCGACATGCGCCCGGATCGCCCGCTCCCACTGGTAGCGGTCGGTCGGATCGCAGTAAACGACGGCCTCGCCCAGCAGTTCGCGGCAGATGGCAAGATCGCCACAGATCACGCGGCAGCCCAGCGCCAGCGCCTCCAGCGGCGGCAGGCCGTAGCCTTCGGCCAGCGAGGGAAACAGCAGCGCCCGCGCGCCGCCCAGAAGCGCCGCGACCGCCGCATCGGACAGGCCCGGCATCTCGCACACACCCGGCACGCGTCGGTCGAGCCGCGCGAAGACCTCCGCGTTGTTCCAGCCGCGCGCTCCGCAGATCAGCAATCGCGGCGCGTCCTCGCCCAGCCGCTCCCAGACATCGAGCAGCAGCGCGTGGTTCTTGCGCGGCTCGATGGTGCCCAGCACGACCATGTAGGGGTGGGCGGGATCGAAGCCGGGCGGCAGCGCGGTGGGATCGGGTGAGGCGGGCGTGACCCCAAGTGGCGCCACCACCATCGGCGGCACCCGCCCCCTTTCGGCAAGCCGCGCTTCGATCAGGGCCGCGGTCGCCTGGGCCGTGGCGATGACCCGGTCGGCATGATGCGCCACCACGTCGAGACGCCGCGCGAACCGCGCGACGCTGCCTGGCCCCGCGGCCTGCGGCAGATCGAGCGGGATCGTATCATGGACCAGCACGAGGACGCGTGCGCCCGCGCCGTGCAGCGCGCGCATTACCCGGTCGTCGAGGTTGGCGTGGCCGGTATTGAGATAGGCCGCCCCCGAGGGCAAGCACCGTCGCAGCAGACCCTCGAGCCCGCGCCGCGAGCAGCGCGCGATGGCTAGCGCCCGCACCCGCCCCTGCGCCGCGCGCCGCGGTGGATCGAGCCGCCGAAACAGGGCCGCAACCGGCCCCGCGCGGCCCCAGCTGTCGCCATCGAAGGCCCGCGCAAACCCTGCCATGCCCGTCCGATCGAGCAGCGCAAAGCCCAAGGGCGTGCGCACAAGGCCGAAGACCGGCCGGGGGTCGGCAAGGCAGGCGTCGAGCCAGGCCCGCTCGACCCGGTCGACGCCGGTGGCCATGCGCCCGGCGCGGCTGGCCAGCCGCGTCAGGTCGAGGATCAGCGAGGTCGGTGCGGCCAAGCGCCTATTGCGCGGCGTTGCGGATCGCCATCATCTCGTGGAGATACTGGCCGAACTCGTCACGCAGTTCTTCGCGGGCGAGGCCGAAGGCCACGGTCGCTTGCAAGAACCCTGCCTTGGAGCCGCAGTCATAGCGCTCGCCCGAGAAGCGATGGCCGAAGACGCCGCGCTCGGTGTCGATTTCCTTGGCGATCGCGTCGGTGAGCTGGATCTCCCCCCCCGCGCCGCGCTCGTTGGCGTTCAGGTGCTGCATCACCTGCGGCGACAGGATGTAGCGGCCGATCACCGCGAGGTTCGAGGGCGCGTCGGCAGGCTTGGGCTTTTCGACCATGCCACGTACCTTCATGGTGTCGCCTTGACCCGGCTCGACATCGAGCACGCCATAGGAAGAGGTCCGCTCGTTGGGTACTTCCATCGCCGCGACCATGCAGCCACCGGTCTCACGGTACGCTTCGACCATCTGCTGCAGGCAGGGCTTCTCGGCGGCGATCACGTCGTCGGGCAGGATCACCGCAAAGGGCTCGTCGCCGATCAGGTTGCGCGCACACCAGACGGCATGGCCAAGGCCCAGTGCCTGATGCTGCCGGATATAGGCGATGGCGCCCGACGGCATGTAGGTCGACTTCAGCACATCGAGAAGCTTGTCCTTGCCGTCCTCAGCCAGCCGCGATTCGAGCTCGGGGGAGTGGTCGAAGTAATCCTCGAGTGCCGACTTGCCGCGCGCGGTGACGAAAATGAACTCCTCAATCCCGGCGGCGCGGGCCTCGTCGATCGCGTACTGGATCAGCGGCTTGTCGACGAGGGTCATGATCTCCTTGGGCACGGATTTGGTGGCCGGCAGGAATCGCGTTCCAAGCCCTGCCACGGGGAATACGGCCTTGGTCACACGTGCTGTCGTCATCTGCCTCAATCCTTTACTTGCGGCGCATCGGGGAGGGAGCGTCCGCCTGATAACTTTTGCGATCTGCTTTGCAGCAACCGCATACAACCGCAACACGTTCCTATCATGATGGCCTCAATGCATCAATTCGCGGTCCCGCCCGGGTCGCGTTGCGTACGCTGCCGTGCCTCTTCGAAAGCGGCGCGCTCGGCATAGCGCCAGCGGCGGAACGCGGGATCGCCCGGCAGCGACGGGCCGAACAGCCCGCCCGATTGCACCCAGACGCCGCGTGGATCGAACCTGAGCCGGTGCCGCCGCGCGTCGGGCCACAGCACCAGAAGCGTGACGACATGGCCACGCTCGGCGATCTGCGCCGCCTCGGCCATCTGCGCGCGTGCCGTGAAAGGCCGCGCCGAGAGCCAGACCGAGGGCTGCGCCGGCGCGGGGTCCAGCAGCGGCGCGAAGGCGGGCGGCGGCTCGTCGAGCGGCACGAGCCGTTCCAGCGGCCTGAGCCGTCCCTCGGATACCCCGGCCTCGAAGCTCGCCATCAGCCGACCCACATCGCCCGGCGCGATCCGACCCCAGCCCATGTGATGCAAGAGCCGCTGCCGCTGCGCCATCCGCTCGGCGTCGATCCGCGCGTTGCCGTCGAGCCGCGCGCCATGGCGGCGCAAGAACACCGCGAGGCTCGCGCCGATGTCCGACAGATCGCGCGGCACCCGGTCGTCGCGGCGCCGGGGCGAGGCGAGATAGCCGTGATGCACCTGCGCCAGCGGCACGATCGCGGTGCACGCGCCCATGGCCGCGAGCCGCAGGTTCAGGTCGGTCTCGTCGAGATAAAAGCGGTAGGCCGGGTCGAAACCGCCCATCGCGGTCAGCACGCCGCGCCGCACCGCCATGTTGGTGCCTTCGGTCTTGATGCCGCGCCCGAGCCGGCCACGCAGCACCACCGGCGCGTCGTCCTCGAGCACCAACTCGCGGCAGCTGCCGTCGGCGAAGGCGGCGCGCGCCCGCCATTGCCAGCCCAAATGACCGGGCCCGCGCACGAAACCGCCCGCCGCCGCCACCGTCTCGTCCTCGAAGGGGGCCGTGAGGGCGGCGAGCCAGCCCGGCTCCGGCAGGGCGTCGTCGTCGAGAAAGGCCACCACCTCGCCCGCCGCCGCTTCGACGCCGATGTTGCGCGCGCGGCCGATGTTGGCCTCGTCGCAGCGCCGCACCCGGATCCTGTCGCCCCATGGCGCCAGCGCCGCCGCGCCTTCGGCATCGGTGACGACCACCACCTCGAAGGCGGGGTGGCGGCTTTGCGCCAGCGCCGTCAGGCACAGCCTGAGCGCGCCCGGGCGGCCACGGCTGGCGATGACGACGCTGACGCGGAGCGGCGTCACGCCACCTGCATCTCGGCGAGCATCGCCTCGATACGCGGCACGTCCGAGGGGTTGTTGAGCTCCCAGAACTGCCGCCCGCGCGCCTCGACCTCGACGCAGAGCATTGGCACGCGGCGCTCGAGGAAGCGCAGCTGCTCGAGGCCCTCAAGCGTTTCGAGCGGCCCCTGCGGCCAGCGGCCATAGGCAGCCAATGCCGAGGGGCGATAGGCATAGACGCCGACATGGTGGAACACCGGCGTCGCCTCGTCGGCGGCGTAATCGTCGCGCCCGGTGTAGGGGATCACCTCCTTGGAGAAGTAGAGCGCGGTGTTGTCGGTGCCGAACACCGCCGTGGTGCCCCCCACCTGCCCCGCCCGCCGATCCTCGCGAAACCCCTTGAGCGCCGCGGCATCGGCGCGCAGCACCGGCGTCGCCACCTCGGCCACGGGATGATCGCGCAGATCCTCGATCAGCCGCTCCACGAACCACGGCGGCGTCAGCGGCGCGTCGCCTTGCAGGTTCACCACGATCTCGAAGCCACCACCCAGCGCATCGAACGCCTCGCCGCAGCGCTCGGTGCCATTGCGACAGGCCTCGGAGGTCATGACCACCTCGGCCCCGAAGGCTTCGGCGGCCGTGCGGATGCGGTCATCGTCGGTGGCGACGACGACGCGCGGGTTGCCGGAGACCTGCATCGCCGCCTCCCAGGAGCGGCGGATCAGGCTGCGCGCCTCCCCCGTGGCCCCGGTCAGCTCGACCAGCGGTTTGCCCGGATAACGGGATGAGGCATAGCGGGCGGGGATGATGATGAGGACGGACATCAGGGTTTTGCCAGATCCACGCCCGGAGCATAGGCGATGAAGAACGGGTTCTCGAACCCCGGCTTGCCATAGCCCAGCACCGTGTGATCGTCGAAGCGCACGACCTTGCCGCCCGCGCCGCCGAGCACCGCATGGCCAGCCGCCGTGTCCCATTCCATGGTGCGCCCCAGACGCGGATAGATGTCGGCCTCGCCCGTGGCCACGAGGCAGAACTTGAGCGAAGAGCCTGCACTCTTCATGTCCTCGACCTCGTATTTGCCGATGTAATCGTCGGTGGCGGCGTCGCGGTGGCTCTTGGAGGCGACCACGCGCAGCGCCGCATTGGGGGTCGCGACCTTGATCGGCGCGGTGGTGCCGGGGGTATCTGCGTCGAAGGGGCCCTGCTCCTCGACCGAAACGCCAGAGGCGTCGGTGTAGAACAGCCGGTTCTTGGCCGGGGCATAGACCACGCCGCGCGTCGGCTGGCCGTCCTCGACGAGGGCGATGTTGACGGTGAAGTCGCCGCGGCGCTGCACGAACTCCTTGGTGCCGTCGAGCGGGTCGACGATCAGGAAGGTGCTCACGGTCTGGCCGTGGCTGTCGGACTGCTCTTCGGTGACGAGGGGCATGTCGGGAAAGGCGGCGCGCAGCCCTGCGGAGATCAGCGCGTCGGCGGCTTCGTCGGCGGCGGTGACGGGGCTGTCGTCGCTCTTGGCACGCACGTCGAAATCGGGACCATCATAGATCTCCATGATCTTTTCGCCCGCCTCGATCGCGAGTTTGCGCATCACCTGCGTCAGCCTGTCGAAATCCATATGCCCAATCGTCCTTTGACCCTGTGCCGCCCCGGAATCGCCACCTGCTTCATGCAATGTTGATAGGTCGGAGCGATCTCCTTATGGTATCCCGTCCGGGGATCGGCAAGAAATTCGTCATCGGTCCACCGGGCACAGAACCCGGCCGCAGAGCGAGGTCAGATGTTCCAGAGCGAGCGCCCCCGCGGCACGGGTCGACGCGCGGCCGGATTGGCCGAGCTGATCTATCACTCCACCGTGCGCGACATCCGCAAGAGCCATCGCAACGCGCTCGCGGGATTGCTGATGAACATTGCCCAGACGGTGATCTTCGTGCTGGCCTTCTATCTGATGTTCGCGCTGATCGGCGCGCGCGGCGCGGGTCTCAGGGGCGATTTCCTGCTCTACCTGATGTCCGGCATCTTCCTGTTTCTCACCCACACCAAGGCGGTGGGGGCCGTGGTCAAGGCCGATGGCCCCGCCTCGTCGATGATGAAACACGCGCCGCTCAACACCGCCGTGACCATTTCGGCGGCGGCGCTGGGATCGCTCTACATCCAAGTGCTGTCGCTTCTGGTGGTGCTGTTCTTCTACCACGTGCTGGTGACGCCGGTGGTGATCGAGGATCCAGTGGGCGCGATGGCGATGCTTCTGGTGTCGTGGTTCTCGGGCGTCGGCGTCGGCATGATCTTCATGGCGATCAAACCTTGGCTGCCCGAGTTCACCACCATCGGCGTCTCGGTCTATTCGCGCACCAACATGATCGCGTCCGGCAAGATGTTCGTCGCCAACACCCTGCCGGGCTACATGCTCGCGGTGTTCGACTGGAACCCGCTGTTCCACGCGATCGACCAGGCGCGGGGCTACATCTTTCTCAACTACACGCCGCATTTCACCTCCGCGCTCTACCCGCTGTGGGTCGGTCTGGCGCTGGTGGCGATCGGCATGATGGCCGAGTTCTTTACCCGCAAGCGCGCCTCGGTGAGCTGGAGCGCGGGACGGTGAGAGGGCTGGCGCTGGCGCTGCTGTTCTGGGCCGCACCCGCCGCCGCCACGCAGGACGCCTGGCCCGCGCTGTTTGACGTGGCGCGGGTGGCGACGGGCGATACGCTCAACATCCGCTCCGGGCCGGGGACCGGTCACGCCGTGATCGGCACGCTCGACCCGAACGCGCGCGATGTCGAGGTGATCGAGCCCTCGCCCGATCACCACTGGGGTCTGGTCAACGCGGGCGAAGGCGTGGGCTGGGTGTCGCTCGACTTCCTCGACCGCCAGCCCGGGCAATGGGACGGGGCGATCCCGCCTCTGGCCGCCTGCTTCGGGACCGAGCCGTTCTGGCGGCTGGAGACCGGGGGTCGCTGGCGCATGGAGACGCCCGAGAGCGTGCTTCTCGACACCCCCGCCCCCGGCCTGTCCGGGGCCCCTCGCATCGCGGCCGCTTCGCCGGGGCGGTCGGGGCGGACAGCGCGGTCTGGACCCTGTCGGTTCTGAACCAATCCTGCTCGGACGGCATGTCGTCGCGTCGCTATGGCTATGAGGCGCTGCTGGTGCGCGCGGCGGACGAAACCACGACGCTCTTCACAGGGTGCTGCACGCTCGGGCGCTAAGGCTCCTTCTCAGCGCACCACGCGCAGCGTGACGTTGATCCGCCCGCCGCCCGCGATCAGCGTCGAGGAGCCCTCGCGCACCCGATCGATGCCGTGATGCACCAGCCGCGCCGCGCCGCCCATCACCGCCACATCGCCCGAGCGCAGCCAGATCGAGGCGGTCTTGCCGCCCTTCTCGACCGAGCCGACCCGGAACAGCGCCTCGTCGCCAAGCGAGATCGAGACCACCGGAAAGCCGAAATCGCCTTCGTCGCGATCCTGATGCAGACCCATCTTCGCCCCTTCGCGGTAAAGGTTCACGAGGCAGCTGTCAGGGTCCACTTCGACCCCCGACACCGCGCGCCACACTGCCAGCACGCCGGGGGGGATCGGCGGCCAGGGCTGGCCGGTCTCGGGGTGCAGCGGCTCATAGCGGTAGCCGCGCCGGTCCGCGACCCAACCCAAGGTGCCTGCCGAGGTCATCCGCACGCTCATCGGGCCGCGCCGGGTCACCGGGCGCATGACCGGAGCCACGCGCGCCACCTCGCGCAGCTCCGCGACCATCGCCGCCTGGGCGTCCGGTGCAATGAAGCCCGGCAGCACCCGTACCCCGCGCAGGTCGATCTCATCGGCAGTCATGCGCATATCTCCCAACTTGTTCCACCAAGGTGGCAAAATGGCGCGCCTTGGTCGCCTCTGCCAGTTGCAGCCCGAAAACGCCCTCCCTATATAGCCCAGTGATCCGCGGCGGGCGCGTCCTGCCGCAAAATCTCCTGTCCGGGGCGGATGCCTCAACGGGTCCGCACCGGAAAACCGCCTAGAGCTAGAGGGTTTTGAACATGGCTAAAGTAATCGGCATCGACCTCGGGACCACCAACTCCTGCGTCGCGATCATGGACGGCTCGCAGCCCCGTGTGATCGAGAACTCGGAGGGCGCGCGGACCACCCCGTCGATCGTCGCCTTCACCGACGATGAGCGTCTCGTCGGCCAGCCCGCCAAGCGGCAGGCCGTCACCAACCCGTCCAACACCATCCATGCGGTCAAGCGCCTCGTTGGCCGCCGCATGTCCGACGCTGCAGTCGAGAAGGACCGCAAGCTCGTCCCCTACACCATCGTCGACGGTGGCAATGGCGACGCTTGGGTCGAGGTGAAGGGCGAAAAGTATTCCCCCTCGCAGATCTCCGCCTTCACACTCCAGAAGATGAAGGAAACCGCCGAGTCGTACCTCGGCGAGGAGGTGACGCAGGCCGTCATCACCGTTCCCGCCTATTTCAACGACGCCCAGCGTCAGGCCACCAAGGACGCGGGCAAGATCGCCGGTCTCGAAGTGCTGCGCATCATCAACGAGCCGACCGCCGCGGCGCTGGCCTACGGCCTCGACAAGAAAGACGCCAAGACCATCGCCGTTTATGACCTCGGCGGCGGCACCTTCGACGTGACCATCCTCGAGATCGACGACGGCCTGTTCGAGGTGAAGTCGACCAACGGCGACACCTTCCTCGGTGGCGAAGACTTCGACATGCGCATCGTGAACTACCTCGCGCAGGAGTTCAAAAAGGAGCATGGCGCCGATCTCACCACCGACAAGATGGCGCTGCAGCGCCTGAAGGAAGCGGCCGAGAAGGCGAAGATCGAGCTGTCGTCCTCGACCCAAACCGAGATCAACCAGCCGTTCATCTCGATGAACGCCTCGACCGGCACGCCGCTGCACCTCGTCATGAAGCTGACCCGCGCCAAGCTGGAAAGCCTCGTGGGCGACCTGATCAAGGCCTCGATGAAGCCCTGTCAGGCGGCGCTCAAGGATGCCGGCATCTCGACCTCCGAGATCGACGAGGTCGTTCTCGTCGGCGGCATGACCCGCATGCCCAAGGTCGTCGAGGAAGTGACCAAGTTCTTCGGCAAGGAGCCGCACAAGGGTGTGAACCCCGACGAGGTCGTGGCGCTGGGCGCTGCGATCCAGGCTGGCGTGCTTCAGGGTGACGTGAAGGACGTGGTGCTGCTCGACGTGACGCCGCTGAGCCTTGGCATCGAGACGCTGGGTGGCGTGTTCACCCGCCTGATCGACCGCAACACCACCATCCCGACCAAGAAGAGCCAGATCTTCTCGACCGCCGAGGACAACCAGAACGCCGTGACGATCCGGGTGTTCCAGGGCGAGCGCGAGATGGCCCAGGACAACAAGATGCTGGGTCAGTTCAACCTCGAGAACATCCCCCCCGCGCCCCGCGGCATGCCGCAGATCGAGGTGACCTTCGACATCGACGCCAACGGCATCGTGTCGGTGAGCGCCAAGGACAAGGGCACCGGCAAAGAGCAGAAGATCACCATCCAGGCCTCGGGCGGTCTCACCGACGAGGACATCGAGAAGATGGTCCGCGAAGCCGAGGAGAACGCCGAGGGCGACAAGAAGCGGCGTGATCTGGTCGAAGCCAAGAACCAGGCGGAGAGCCTGATCCACTCGACCGAGAAATCGATCGAGGAGCACTCCGACAAGGTCGACCCGACCACGGTCGAGGCGATCGAACTGGCGCTGGCCGCCCTGCGCGACGATCTCGAGGGCGACAACCCCGACAAGATCCGCTCGGGCATCCAGAACGTCTCCGAGGCGGCGATGAAGCTGGGCGAGGCCATCTACAAGGCCGGTCAGGCCGAAGCCGGTGAAGAGGAGCCCGCCGAGAGCGACAAGCCGCGCGACAACGACGATGACGGCATCGTCGACGCCGACTTCGAGGATCTGGACGACGACAAGCGGGGCCGCTGAGGCGCCGCGAAAGCTCTGGTCCAAGGAGCCGGCCCGCCGACCGGGCCGGCTCCTTTCCGTTTCCGAAAGGTAGGACGATCCTATGGCAAAACGCGACTATTACGAAACGCTCGGAGTCTCCAAGGGCGCGTCCGCCGACGAGATCAAGAAAGCCTATCGCCAGAAGGCGAAGGAGCTTCACCCCGACCGCAACTCCGACAACCCCAATGCCGAAGAGCAGTTCAAGGCCGCCAACGAGGCCTATGACGTGCTCAAGGACGCCGACAAGAAGGCCGCCTACGACCGCTATGGCCATGCCGCCTTCGAGGGTGGCATGGGCGCGCGTCCGGGCGGCGGCGCGGGTGGCTTCCGCGGTCAGGGCGATTTCGCCTCGGCCTTCTCGGACGTGTTCGACGATCTGTTCGGCGACTTCATGGGCGGCCAGCGCGGTGGCGCGGGCCAGGGCCGCAGCCGCGCCGCGCGCGGCAACGACCTGCGCTACAACCTTCGCATCAACCTCGAAGACGCCTTCGCGGGCATGCAAAAGACCGTGACGGTGCCGACGTCGGTCACCTGCGGCAAATGCTCCGGCTCGGGCGCCTCCGACGGCTCCGAACCCGCCACCTGTCCGACCTGTTCGGGCATGGGCAAGGTGCGTGCGCAGCAGGGCTTCTTCACCGTCGAGCGCACCTGCCCGACCTGCAACGGCATCGGCCAGATCATCAAGGATCCCTGCCGGGCCTGTCATGGCGCGGGGCGCGTCGAAAAGGAAAAATCGCTTTCGGTCAACATTCCCGCGGGCGTCGAGACCGGCACCCGCATCCGGCTTGCCGGTGAGGGCGAGGCAGGCTTGCGTGGCGGTCCTTCGGGCGATCTCTACATCTTCATCGATGTGGCCGAGCATCAGCTGTTCAAGCGCGACGGACACGACCTCTACTGCCGCGTGCCCGTCTCCATGGCGGCGGCGGCGCTGGGTGGCGACATCGAGGTGCCGACCATCGACGGCGGCAAGTCCCGCGTGAAGATCCCCGATGGTAGCCAGTCGGGTCGTCAGATGCGCCTGCGCGGCAAGGGCATGCCCGCCCTGCGCGGTGGCCAGCGCGGCGACATGTTCATCGAGCTCGCCGTCGAGACGCCGGTGAACCTTACTGCCCGGCAGCGTGAACTCCTGCGCGAGTTCGATGAGGCGAGCGAACGGAACAACCCGCAAAGCTCGAACTTCTTCTCCGCCGTAAAGGGGTTCTGGGACTCGATGAAGGGCTGAGGCCTGTTAAGTCCGCTTTAACCATGCCCGCGAGACACTCGCGGGCATGGCATTCGATCCTTCCTTCGCCGAGCGTTCCCTGCCCTTCGACCACGACGAGGTGGCCGGCGTGGCACCGCTTCCCAAGGGCCGCGTTCCCTCCTACATGGCCGACCACCGACGCCGCCTGCGCGAGAGGTTTCTTTCGGGCGGGGCCGACGCCATGCCCGATTACGAGCTACTGGAACTCCTGCTGTTCCGGGCCATTCCGCGACAGGACGTGAAGCCGTTGGCGCGCCGTCTGATCGACGCCTTCGGCGATCTCAACCGCGTGCTCGCGGCTCCGCCTCCGCGGCTGTCGGAAATCGACGGCGTCGGCCCTTCCGTGCTCACCGAGATCAAGGTCGTGGAGGCCGTGGCCCACCGCATGGCCCGGGCCCGGGTGATCGCGCGGCCCGTGCTTTCGGGCTGGGAGCCGCTGCTCGACTACTGCCGCACCGTGATGGCGCACCGCGATACCGAACAGTTCCGGGTGCTGTTCCTCGACCGGCGCAACGTCCTCGTCGCCGATGAGGCGCAGGCGCGCGGCACCGTCGACCACGTGCCGGTCTATCCGCGCGAGGTGGTCAAACGGGCGCTGGAGTTGAACGCTTCGGCGTTGATACTCGTGCACAACCACCCCTCGGGCGATCCAACGCCGTCGGAGGCCGATATTTCCATGACCGCGCAGGTCGAGGCGGCGGCGCGGGCGCTTGGCATCGTGCTGCACGACCATCTGGTCATCGGCAAATCACGAGAGACCAGCTTTCGGGCGGAGGGTTTGCTCTGACGGGCTGCTCTAGCGTAGCGGCGCCACCCAAAGCTCCACCCGGCGGTTGATGCCGCGCCCTGTCGCGGTGTCGTCGCAGCCCATGGGCAGTGCTTCGCCGAAGGCCGCGACCTCGAGCGAGGTGCCCGACGGCAGCTCGCCCCCCAAGAGCGACAGCACAGCGGCCCGCACCGCTTCGGCGCGCTCGAGCGACAGGTCGTGGTTGGCCACTGGGCCGCCGCGCCCGTCCGAGAACCCCGCCAGAAGCAGCGATTCGCCGCTGTGCTGCCCATCGCGGATCGTCTGGGCAAGCTGCACCACGCGGCTGCGCGACACTGCGTCGAGGGCGGCCTCTCCCGCCTCGAAGCGGAAGGTCGTCGACAGCCTCTGACGCGGCCCCAACACCCGCAGCATCCGCTGCAGATCGCCCAAGCCCACGTCGTCCCCCGCCGACAGCACCGCCCCGGCGATACGCCCGCCTTGGCTTTCGATCGGAATCGGGATTGGTGCGAGGCCGGTGACCCCGGCTCGGCGCAGCACCAGCTGCGCCTCGCCGGTGGCGATCCAGGACAGGAAGGCCTCCGCCGCTTCGGGCAGGCGGCGCATCGGCCGGTAGAGCACCAGCGGCAGGGTGAGCGGGAAATCTCCCGTGGTGACGGTCTCGGGCCGCGCCATGCTGCGCAGCCCGCAAGGCCCAGTCAGCGCCAAAGGCTGCGCCGCCCCGAGCCGTCCGAAGGGCAGCATGCCGATCGCGCCGGGATCGGCGACCACCGCGGCGGCGAGCGCCTCGGCATCCGCGTGACGGATCACCTCGGCCGAAAGGCGCCGGTCCATGCCATCGAGCACCAAGGCTTCGAAGCCCTGCGCCTGACCGCTCGTCTCGGCCTCCAGATGTAGCCGCACCGGCCCCGGCGCGGCCCCCAGACGCGACCAATCGGCGATCTCGCCCGCGAAAAGCCGCGACAGCTGCGACAGCGAAACCGCCTGTAACCGATGCCCCGGCGCGACCACCGGCACCAGCGCGTCGAGACCGACAAGCTGCAACCGCCCCGGCGCATCGAGCCGGCCCAGCCCTGCGTCGCGGGCCAGCGACAGCTCCTCCGCGTCGAGCAACCGCTCGGCCATCGCCATGTCGGCCTCGTCGGCTAGGAGGTCGGCGAAACCGTCTTCGGTCGAGGTCAGGCGGAACGAGACGCGCAGCTGCTCCTGTGCGCCCACATCGCGCGGCGCGGCGAGGCTGTAGAGCGCATGGCCCTCGTGCGACTCGACACGTTCGGGCTCCCACCCCCTGGCTCGGGCATACCCCTCGACCAGCGCGGGCAGCACCAGCTCGCCCAGCCGCGCAGCACCAGAAAGCCGCAGTTCGGGTACCCAGGCCTCCGGGTCAGGACAGCTCGCCCCCTCGCAGATCACGCCCGCAAGCGGCAGCGTCAGCTCTCCGTGTTCGGTGGCGATGCGCAGGTAGCGACCGTCATAACCCAAGAGGCTTCCAGTCAGGTTCAGCGAGCCCGATCGCGAGGTGAGCTGCACCTCCCGGTCCGACTCCTGTGCCACGAGAGCTTGCGGCGCAAACCACAGCGCGGCCCACAGCGCGGCCCATAGGACCGCGCGGCGCAAGATCTTGAAGGATGGGAAAGAGGCAGGTTTTCTGGGCGTCATCTCGACGCAAGTGTCAGCGCCGGCTCGAGGTTTTGCAAGACAAGAAGCTCGCCCAAGGCATCGCAACCCGGAAGCGTAACCTCGAGGTCGAGGCTGGCCAGACCGCCCGTGCCATCGCTGCGCACCATTTCGGCAAGCACCGGTGCGCCGCAATTGTCTTCGGTCACCTCGATCTCGACCCGCAGGCCGCGCGCCTCGCCCACCGGGGCGCTGTAGACCTGCGCCAGACGCGCCTCGGGGGCGGCGGCATGGCCCAAGGCCACCACGGCGGCCCGCATGCCCGTCTCGGGCCGGGCCGGCGTGTCGGCGCTCAGATCCCCCGCACCGCCGGGCCTGCCACCTGCAGCCAGCGCATGCAGCGAAATCCCGTCGCTGTCGCGCCATTGCAGCGCCACGCGCTGCCAATCGGCCATATCGGGCAGGTCCACGGAGGTGATGGCCGTCTTGCCGCCCGTCTCGGCCATGAACACGGCCTGCTCGGAGAGCGCGGGAAACAGCGCCTCGGCCCGGCCCAAATCATCGGTCAGGAGCGTCACGGTCAGGCCCTGATGGCGCAGCGCCACGCGAGCCATGGGCGCACAGGGGGCAACAAGGCGCAGGGCGACCATCGCACCGGGGCGCGCCTCGGCCGACATCGACAGACCGCAGTCCCCCGCCCCTCCCGGCACCGACAGGCGGGCCAGCGGCGCCGGAGCGCGCATCGGCACCGGCCGGTCGAAGACGGCAGCGGCGGCAAGAGGGGCAGCTTCGGGCATGGGTCCGATCAGCACCGGCGGCTCGGAAAAGCTTCCCGGCAGCTCCACCGGGGTCGCCGCGGCGCGCGAGACGCCGCTTTCCATGAACTGGCCGATCGCCAAAGCGGCGGTGGCACAGGCACCCGCGGTCGCGAGAAAACGCAATACAGCCATGACACGATCCTTACCCATCCGGTTGCTCCAGATTAGGCAAGGCACAAGGCCAGCGCGCGACGGCAAACCGGCCTTGTGAGGGAGTCATGCGGGCAGAAATGCGGCGGGCGCACCCGCCGCGCAGGTCTCAAAGCTTGCCGTGGCAGTGCTTGAACTTCTCTCCCGATCCGCAGGGGCAGGCCTCGTTGCGCGACGGCGAGCCCCAGGTCTTGGGGTCGTTTTCGTCAAAGCCCGGTGCCGGGGACGGCGCGGCGGGCGCCGGAGCGCCAGCCGTCGGAGCGCCAGCCGTCGGAGCGGAGGTCTGAGCCGCAGGCGCAGCACCGGCGCTGGCCATCTCGGGCGTCGTCTGCTGCGGAGCGGCGGGCGCCGCCGATGGGGCTGCGGCGGACGCGGCGCCTGCGGCCTGCGCGGTCGCACCGGCAGCGGCGGGGGCCGCTTGGGCACGGGCCGCCTGCGCCTGCACGGCGCGCTGCAGCATCGCCTGCTGCTCTTCCTTCGAGATCGGTCGCACCTGGCCGAGCTTTTCGGTCACCTCGGCGCGCAGCCCGTCGAGCAGCCCCTCGAAGAGCTGGAAGCTCTCGGTCTTGTACTCGTTGAGCGGATCGCGCTGCGCATAGCCACGGAAGCCCACCACCGAGCGCAGGTGTTCGAGCATCAAGAGATGCTCGCGCCACTTGGCGTCGATGGTCTGCAAGAGCACCTGCTTTTCGATGCTCTTCATGGTCTCGGGACCAAAGGCCTCGGTCTTCTGCGCCATCAGCTTGTCGGAGGCCTCTTCGAGCCGCTCGCGGATGGTCTCGTCATCGACGCCCTCTTCCTGCGCCCAAGCCATCACCGGCACGTCGACGCCGAGCTTCTGGATCGCCTCGGCATAGAGCCCTTCGGTGTCCCACTGGTCGGCATAGGCCTTGGGCGGGATATGGGTGGCGACGAGATCCTCGATCACCTGATGACGCATGTCAGCGACGATCTCGGAGAGATCCTTGGCTTCCATGATCTCGCGGCGCTGGGAGAAGATCACCTTGCGCTGCTCGTTCATCACGTCGTCGTATTTCAAAAGCTGCTTGCGGATGTCGAAGTTGCGTCCCTCGACCTTGGCCTGCGCGCGCTCGAGCGACTTGTTCACCCAAGGGTGCACGATCGCCTCGCCTTCCTTCATGCCCAGACCCGACAGCACCTTCTCAAGGCGCTCGGAGCCGAAGATCCGCATCAGGTCGTCTTCGAGCGACAAAAAGAACGAGGAGCGGCCCGGATCGCCCTGACGGCCCGAACGACCGCGCAGCTGGTTGTCGATGCGGCGGCTTTCGTGGCGCTCGGTGGCAAGCACGAACAGGCCCCCCGCTGCGAGCACGGCCTTCTTCTCGTCGGCATGCTCGGCCTCGATCCGCGAGCGGATTTCGTCGGGGTTGGCCTCGGGATCGGCGGCCAGCGCTTCGAGCACCTTCAGCTCGACGTTGCCGCCCAGCTGGATGTCGGTGCCACGCCCGGCCATGTTGGTGGCGATGGTAACAGCGCCGAGCTTGCCGGCTTCGGCGATGATCTGCGCTTCCTGCTCGTGCTGGCGGGCGTTCAGCACGTTGTGCGTGATGCCCTCCTTTTCGAGCATCTTGCTCAGGAATTCGGACTTCTCGATCGAGGTGGTGCCGACGAGGATCGGCTGGCGCTTTTCATGCGACTCCTTGATCGAGGTGACCACGCCCTCGAACTTCTCGCGCGCGGTGCGGTAGACCTGATCGTGCTCGTCGACGCGCTGGATCGGCCGGTTGGTCGGCACTTCGACCACGCCGAGGCGGTAGATCTCGTAGAATTCGTCGGCCTCGGTCAGCGCCGTGCCGGTCATGCCGGCGAGCTTGTCGTAAAGCCGGAAGTAGTTCTGGAAGGTGACGCTCGCCAGCGTCACGTTCTCGGGCTGGATGTCCAGCTCCTCCTTGGCCTCGATCGCCTGGTGCAGGCCGTCCGACAGGCGGCGTCCGTGCATCATGCGGCCCGTGAACTCATCGATCAGCACGGCCTGGCCGTCGCGGATGATGTAGTCCTTGTCACGGGTGAACAGCTTGTGCGCGCGCAGGCCCTGATTGATGTGGTGCACGATGGTCGTGCTCTCGGGGTCATAAAGCGTCTGCCCCTCGGGCAGGATGCCGAGCGCGAGCAGGCGGGCCTCCAGAAACTCGTTGCCCTCGTCGGTGTAGGTCACCGAGCGGGTCTTTTCGTCGAGCGTGTAATGCTCGCCGGTCAGATCGGGGATCACCCGGTCGATGGTGCGGTACAGATCCGAGCGGTCCTCGCTCGGCCCCGAGATGATCAACGGCGTGCGCGCCTCGTCGATCAGGATGCTGTCGGTCTCGTCGACGATCGCGAAGTTGTGGCCGCGCTGGTTCATCTGCGCCAGCTCGGACTTCATGTTGTCGCGCAGGTAGTCGAAGCCCAGCTCGTTGTTGGTGGCGTAGGTAATGTCGGCGGCGTAGGCGCCTTTCTTCTCGGACTCGGGCTGCTGCGGGTAGACCACGCCGGTGGTCAGACCCAGCGCGCCATAGACCTTGCTCATCCATTCGGCGTCGCGCTTGGCGAGGTAGTCGTTCACCGTAACGACATGGACACCTTTGCCCGACAGGCCGTTGAGATAGGCCGGAAAGGTCGCGACAAGCGTCTTGCCCTCGCCGGTCTTCATCTCGGCGATATTGCCTTGGTGCAGGAAGATGCCGCCCATCAGCTGCGTGTCGAAGGCGCGCAGGCCAAGCGCGCGGCGCGCCGCCTCGCGGCAGTTGGCGAAGGCTTCGGGGAGAAGGTGGTCGAGGCTCTCGCCCTTCTCGACCCGCGCCTTGAATTCGGCGGTCTTGGCCTTGAGGCCCTCGTCGTCCAACGCCTGGAACTCGGGTTCGAGCGCGTTGATCTGTTCGATCAGCGGTCGCGTGGACTTGATCTTGCGGTCGTTCGGCGTGCCGAAGACCTTTTTGGCCAGCGATCCGATACCCAGCATTGGCGATTGTCTCCTGCCGTCGTCAATTGATCTGCAAGGAGGTCGCTTGTCGCCCCCGCATGTGGGGCATAGATAGGGCGCAAGTGCCGCCCTTTGCCAGCCCATCCGGCGATGTAAGGGGCGGGAGACCGAGTGTCAACGTCGCGCCCCGAGGACGTGTCCCGGCGCGGCCAAGGAAGGAAACCACATGATCCGCACGCTGCCCGCCGCCGCCCTGATGGTCGGCCTTGCCACGATGGCTTCCGCGCAGCAGGCCTCGGATGTCGTCGCCACCGTGAACGGCACCGAGATCACGCTGGGCGAAATGATCATCACCCGCAGCCAGCTGCCGCAGCAGTACCAGCAACTGCCGCCCGAGACCCTGTTTCAGGGCATTCTCGACCAGTTGGTCCAGCAGCAGGTGCTGGCTGACACGCTCGAAGAGACCCCGGCCCGCGTCGAACTGGCCCTGCAGAACCAGCGCCGCTCGCTGCTCGCGGGCGAGGCGATCAACGCGATGATGGGCGAAGAGGTCTCCGAGGAGGAGCTTCAGGCCGCCTATGACGAGGCCTTCGCCGACGCCGAGGCGACGCAGGAATTCAACGCCAGCCACATCCTCGTGGAGACCGAGGAAGAGGCCGCGGCGGTGATGGAGCGTCTTGGGGCGGGCGAGGATTTTGCCGAAGTCGCAAAGGAGGTCTCGACCGATCCGGGTTCGGGCGCGCAGGGCGGCAGCCTTGGGTGGTTCGCCGAAGGCATGATGGTCGAGCCGTTCCAGAATGCCGTGGCCGAGCTTGAGAAGGGCGAGACCACCGAGACCCCGGTCGAGACCCAGTTCGGCTTTCACATCATCCGCCTAGACGACACCCGCACCCAAGAGCCGCCCGCGCTCGACGAGGTGCGCGATGATCTCGCCAGCCAGATCCAGCAGGGCAAGATCGAAGAGCGCCTGACCGAGCTCGAAGGCGCGGCCGAGATCAGCCGTCCCGAAGAGGGAGCTTTCGACCCGGCGGTTCTGACGAACCTCGAACTGCTCGAAGAAGGCAACTGATCATGGCCGGTCCGGTTTCGCCTCTGGCGCCCGCCGCCTTTCCCGCCCTGCCCGAGATCGCAGGCGTACGCTTCGCCGCCCTCGCGGCCGGGGTGCGATACGCGAACCGGACCGATGTGATGCTTGCCGAGCTGGAGCCGGGCTCGGTGGTGGCGGGGGTGTTCACGCGCTCCTCCACCCGTTCGGCCCCGGTGCGCGACTGCGAGGCCAAGATCGGCGCGGACACCACCCGCGCCGCCTTTCTCGTGAACTCTGGCAATTCCAACGCCTTTACCGGGGCCGCCGGGGAGCGCTCGGTGGCCGAGATCTGCGCCGCCGTGGCGCAGACCACCGGCATCGACGAGGCCCGCGTCTTCACCTCCTCCACCGGTGTCATCGGTGAGCCGCTGCCGCACGAGCGCATCGTGGCCAAGCTGGCCGAGCTGAACGCCGCGCTCGACCCTGCGGGCATCGAAGGCGCCGCTCGCGCCATCATGACCACCGACACCTTCCCCAAGGGGGCCACCGAAACCGTCTCCATCGACGGCAAGCCGGTGAAGATCGCCGGCATCGCCAAGGGCTCGGGCATGATCGCGCCCGACATGGCGACGATGCTGGTCTATATCTTCACCGATGCGCTGATCGACCAGCCCAAGCTGCAGAGCCTGCTGCGCAAGATCACCGACCGGACCTTCAACTGCATCACCGTCGACAGCGACACCTCGACCTCCGACACGCTGCTGATGGGCGCCACTGGGGCTTCGGGCGTCGATGTCACCGGCAATGCCGACTATGCCGCAGCTCTCGAGCGCGTGATGCTCGACCTTGCGCATCAAGTGGTGCGCGACGGCGAGGGTGCGACCAAGTTCGTCGAGATCCGCGTCACGGGTGCGACCTCCGACGCCGACGCGCGCCGCGTCGCGATGGCCACCGCGAACTCGCCTCTGGTCAAGACCGCCATCGCGGGCGAGGACCCCAACTGGGGCCGCATCGTCATGGCGGTGGGCAAATCCGGGGCCGAAGCCGACCGCGACCTGCTGTCGATCCGCTTCGGTGACATCCTCGTCGCCGAAAAGGGCTGGGTCAGCCCTGCCTATGACGAAGAAAAAGCCGCCGCCTACATGAAGGGTCAGGAGATCGTCATCGACGTAGATCTCGGGCTCGGATCGGGCGAGGCCGTGGCCTGGACCTGCGATCTCACGCATCGCTACATCGACATCAACGCCGACTATCGGTCGTGAAGATCGTCCTTGTTTCGGCGGTGGCGCTGATCGACGCCGATGGCCGGGTGCTGCTCGCGCAGCGCCCGGAGGGCAAGTCGATGGCGGGTCTGTGGGAGTTTCCGGGCGGCAAGGTCGAGCCGGGTGAGACGCCCGAGGCGGCGCTGATCCGCGAGCTGCATGAGGAGCTTGGCATTGACACACAGGAAAGCTGCCTCGCGCCGCTCACCTTCGCCAGCCACGCCTATGAGAGCTTTCACCTGTTGATGCCACTCTTTGCGTGTCGTCGCTGGCAAGGTCAGGCGCATGGGCGCGAGAATCAGGCTCTCGAATGGGTCAGGCCGAACCGGCTGCGCGACTATCCGATGCCGCCCGCCGACCTGCCGCTAATTCCCGTATTGCGCGACTGGATCTGAGGCTCAGGAGCGTCAGGCGTGCAAACGCTGCGTCATTCGTGCCCAATTGGTTCCGATCGACGTCAAAAAAACGTTATACGCGGTAGGTCGTTTACCGTTAGTGGCTTATACCGGACCCACCATTGATTGTTGGAGTCCATCATGCTGCAAACCATCCTGATAGGTAGCTGCATCTCGGTGCAGGGCCTTTTGGTCAAACAACTTGCAAACGGCCGAATGCTGATTCGTGTTGGCGAACGTCTCTACGAAGGGCGTCCGGCCAACGGCGGCGTACAAGCCGTCTGAGGCCCTTTCGCGTATAGAATTTCACGAGTGTCCGAACGCGAAAGGGACGGCTTACCGCCGTCCCTTTTTTCATGCCTTCGACCTGCTCGCGCCTATCGGTGCGGCAATCCCAGATTGCCCCGCGCCACCGCCATGCGCAGCCCATCAAGATAGGCCTCGATCTCCCGCCTGCCCCTCAGGTGGTGACGGTCCTTGTCCTGCGGCACGCGGTCAAAGAACCACCGAAGCCGATTGCGCATCGAGACCCGCGTGCGCCAGATCCAGCGCAGAAAATCAAGGCTGAACCGTTCGGGGCAACCGGGCGACATGTCGGGACGGGACCGGCCCCAGTAGCGCAGCGTACGCCAGATCACGCGCCACAGCCGCGGGGCCAGCGGCAGATCGAGCCAGATCACCGTATCGGCGCGCGACAACCGCTCCGCCCAGGTGAAGGAATGCCCGCCCTCGAAGATCCATTCGGGCCGGGCGTGGATCTCGGCGCAAAGCCGGTCCTTTTCGGCGCGCGTCCGCTCCACCCAGCCCGGCGCCCAATGGACATGATCGATATGCACCACGGGCAGATGCGTGATCTCGCCCATCCTCCGAGCGAGGGTCGATTTTCCCGATCCGGGCTGGCCGATGATCATCACGCGCCGCATGTCCCATGGATCGCGACCGGACCGCGCATCGTCAAGCACCCGCAACGCAAAGGGGCGGCCCGAAGGCCGCCCCGTTTTCCTGTCTCGACGGAGTGATCAGAGCGAGCGCTCGACCGACTCCCGCTCGAAGATCTCGATGACATCGCCGGGGCGCATGTCCTCGTGGTTCTCGAACGCCATGCCGCATTCCTGGCCTGACTGCACCTCGGACACTTCGTCCTTGAAACGCTTGAGCGTCTTAAGCGTGCCCTCGTGAACCACGACGTTGTCGCGCAGCAGGCGGACACCGGCGGAGCGGCGGGCGACACCTTCGGTGACCAGACAGCCCGCGACCTTGCCGACGTTGGAGACCTTGAAGACCTCCTTGATCGACGCGTAGCCGATGAACTTCTCGCGGATCTCGTTCGACAACAGGCCCGAAGCCGCCGCTTTCACGTCGTCCACGAGGTCGTAGATCACGCTGTAGTAGCGGATCTCGACGCCCTTTTGGTTCGCGGCCTGACGCGCGGGCGCGTTGGCCCGGACGTTGAAGCCGAAGACCGGCGCACCGGAGGCCTCGGCCAGACCGATGTCGCTCTCGGTGATGGCACCCACGCCCGAGTGCAGCACCCGGACCCGGACCTCGTCGTTGCCGATCTTTTCCATCGCCTGAACGATGGCCTCGGCAGAGCCCTGCACGTCGGACTTCACCACCACCGGCAGTTCGGAGACGTTCTGGTCTTCCTTGGCCTTCGCCATGAGCTGCTCAAGGGTCGTCGCGGCACCGGCGGCGGCGCGCTTCTCCTTGGCGGCGTTGGCGCGGTATTCGGCGATCTCGCGGGCCTGCGCCTCGGTTGCGACGACGTTGAGAACGTCGCCCGCCTCGGGCGTGCCGTTGAGACCGAGCACCTCGACGGGGACCGACGGACCGGCCTCCTCGACGCGCTCGCCCTTGTCGTCGACCAGCGCGCGGACCTTGCCCCACTGCTCGCCCACGACGAAGATGTCGCCGCGCTTGAGCGTGCCGTTCTGCACGAGAACGGTCGCGACCGGGCCACGGCCCACGTCGAGCTGCGCCTCGATCACGGCGCCCTGCGCCGGACGGTTCGGGTTGGCCTTGAGCTCGAGGATCTCGGACTGCAGCGCGATCGCTTCGAGCAGCTGGTCCAGACCCTTGCCGGTGATCGCCGAGACCTCGACGTCCTGCACGTCGCCGGACATCTTTTCGACGATGACCTCGTGCTGGAGCAGGTCCGTGCGGACCTTGTCGGGGTTGGCGTCGTACTTGTCGATCTTGTTGATCGCCACGATCATCGGCACTTTGGCGGCCTTGGCGTGGTTCAACGCTTCGATGGTCTGCGGCATGACCGCGTCATCGGCGGCAACCACCAGCACCACGATGTCCGTCACATGCGCGCCACGGGCCCGCATCGAGGTGAAGGCGGCGTGACCCGGCGTATCGAGGAAAGTCAGGCGCGTACCGTTGGCGGCTTCGACCTGATAGGCCCCGATATGCTGGGTGATGCCACCGGCCTCGCCCGAGACGACCTTGGTTTTGCGGATCGCGTCCAGAAGCGAGGTCTTGCCGTGGTCGACGTGGCCCATCACGGTGATGATCGGCGCACGATCAAGCAGATCCTCGGGCTTGTCCTTGACCTGCTCGATCACCTGTTCGACGTCCGAATCAGAGACGCGCACGACGCGATGGCCGAATTCCTCGATGATCAGCTCGGCGGTGTCGGCGTCGATCGACTGGTTCTGCGTCGCCATGATGCCACTCTGCATCAGCGACTTGACCACGTCGGCCACGCGCTCGGCCATGCGGTTGGCCAGCTCGCCCACGGTGATCGCCTCGGGCAGCTGCACGTCGCGCACCACCTTCTCGCGCTCGACATGACCGCCCATCGCCTTCTGGCGTGCACGTTCCTGCTTGCGCTTCATCTGCGCCATGGACCGCTGACGGCCGCCTTCGCCAGACAGCGCCTGGTTCAGCGTCAGCTTGCCGGAACGGCGGTTGTCGATGCCGCCCTTGGCCGCGGGCTTGGCTTTCTTGTCGGCGCGGGCATCGCGGTCGCGATCGCCGGCCTTGCGGGGCGCGGAGTTCGGGCGCTGACCGCCTGCGGGCATCTCGCCGGGAGCAGTGGGCTGCTGGGCCGCGGCGGGCTGCTGCGGCGCGGGCTGGGACGCCTTGCGCGCGGCCTCGGCGGCCTCGCGCTTCTTACGCTCCTCTTCCTCGGCCTTGGCCTTGAGCGCCTCTTCGCGCTCGCGGTCCTCGCGTTCCTTGGCCTCGATCTCGGCGCGGCGGCGCTCACGCTCTTCGGCGCGGGCGGCCTCCTCGGCGGCGCGCTTCTCGGCCTCTTCGGCCTCGCGCGACCGGGCGAGGGCGAGAGCGCGCATCCGGCGCTCGAGTTCGGCCTCGCTGATTCCCGCCGGGCGCTTGGAGGGATCGCCCCTCACGACGCCGGTCGCAGCCGTGCCTTGTGCCGCGCCACCGGGCTTCGGCACCACGACGCGCTTGCGTTTGGTCTCGACCACGACGTTCTTGGTCCGGCCATGACTGAAGCTCTGCTTGACGTTCCCCGGACGGGACCCGTGCAGACCAAGAGGTTTCTTGCCGTCGGTATCGCTCATCAGATTTACATATCCTTCCCGGAGGCCGTATCGCCGCCGTTGCTCTCTCGCAGGCCGCGCAGTTTCGCGGCCTCCTCTACAACACGGTCGCTGAGTCCGCCAGCAGCGAGCGCGCCGTGTATCACACTTTGCCGGCCGAAAGCCAAACCCAATTCATCTGAGGTCAGGCAGCCGTAATATCTTGCCCCCGTAGGGGTCCATAATTTGCTCTTGCCGCGCTCGGAGCCGTCCGAGGCCTGCAACAGCACGCGGACGTGATCGCCCGCGAGCGCCGATTTCACCTTTTCGAAGCCCGCGATCGCGAGTCCCGCCTTGCGCGCCAGCGCGATCAGGTCGACGACTCGGCGCGCCTGCTGGCGCTCCACCTCCGCCGCGAGACCCTCGGGCACCGTCACCGGGGCCTTGGCGGCGCGGGCGAACTGCCCGCGCTTGGCCGTCTCGATCACGGCCTTCTCGGCCGTCACATAAAGCCCCCGCCCCGGCAGCTTGCCGAGGATATCGGGGACCACCTGGCCGTCGGGGCCGATCACGAAGCGGATCAACCCGGACTTCGGCTGCACGTCACCCGTGACGATGCACTTCCGCTCCGGCCCGTCGGCCCGCTCCGCCTTCATTCCACCACGACCCATCTCTTGTCTCAGGCCTCTTGCTCGTTATCCGCTTCGGCCGCCGCGGCCTCGTCCGCCGCCAACTCGTCGGGATCGACCCAGCCCAGAGCGACCCGCGCAGTCATCACCAGCTCCTGCGCCTCTTCGAGGCTGACCTCGAAGGGCTCCAGCACGCCGTCGTCCTTCACGCGCTCGCCGCCTTCGGTGGTCCAGCCGCCGGCCAGCTCCCAGTCGGCGCAGGTCGCGAAGTCCTCGAGCGTCTTGACGCCGTCCTTGGCCAGCGCCTCGACCATCTGCGGGCTGAGACCCGGGAAGCCGATCAGGCTATCCTCGGCGCCAAGCTCACGGGCGCGCTCCAGCGCGGCCTTGTTCTGGGCGTCGATATAGTCACGGGCGCGCGCCTGAAGCTCGGCTGCGGTGTCGGAGTCGACTCCGTCGATCACCAGAAGCTCGTCCTGATCGACATATGCGACCTCATCGAGATTTGTGAAGCCCTCGGAGACGAGAAGTTGCGCAAAGAACTCGTCGAGATCGAGCGTATCCATGAACAGCTTGGTGCGGGTCTCGAACTCGGCCTGACGGCGCTTGCTCTCCTGCTCTTCGGTCATGATGTCGATGTCGAGACCGGTGAGCTGGCTCGCCAGACGCACGTTCTGACCGCGACGGCCGATGGCGAGCGACAGCTGTTCTTCGGGCACCACCACCTCGATGCGCTCGGCTTCCTCGTCGAACACGACCTTGGAGACCTCGGCGGGCTGCAGCGCGTTGACGAGGAAAGTCGGCATGTCCTCGTTCCACGGGATGATGTCGATCTTCTCGCCCTGAAGCTCGCCGACGACGGCCTGCACCCGGCTGCCGCGCATGCCGACGCAGGCGCCCACGGGGTCGATCGAGTTGTCATAGGAGATCACGGCGATCTTGGCGCGGCTGCCGGGATCACGGGCCACGGCCTTGATCTCGATGATGCCCTCGTAGATCTCGGGCACTTCCATCTTGAACAGCTCGGCCATGAACTCGGGCGCGGTGCGGCTGAGGAAGATCTGCGGGCCACGCACCTCGCGGCGCACGTCCTTGACGTAGCAGCGGATGCGGTCGCCGGGGCGGTAAGCCTCGCGGCCGATCTTCTCGTTGCGGCGCAGCACGGCTTCGCCCGCGCCGGGAAGCTCGACGACGATGTTGCCGTATTCCTCGCGCTTGACGGTGGCGTTGATGATCGTGCCGGCGCGATCCTTGAACTCTTCGTACTGCCGATCGCGCTCGGCCTCGCGGACCTTTTGCAGGATCACCTGCTTGGCCGATTGCGCGGCGATGCGGCCCAGTTCGACCGGGGGCACTTCCTCGACATAGGTGTCGCCGACCTTGGGATCTTCGAGATAGAGCTTGGCCTGTTCGACGGTCAGCTCGGCCTGATAGTTCTCCAGCTCGTCATCGGCGACCACGGTGCGCACGCGGGTAAAGCGGGCGCGGCCGGTCTTGCGGTCGATGTTGACCCGGATGTCCATTTCGGCGCCGTAGCGCGACTTGGCGGCGCGGGCGAGGCTCTCTTCCATCGCCTCGACCACGAGGATCGGGTCGATCATCTTCTCGCGCGCGACCGCCTCGGCGGTCTGCAAGAGCTCAAGCTGGTTTGCGGACGTGATGGCCATCAGTTGTTCTCCTCATCACCATCAATGATGGTTTCAACATCGTCGAATTGGGTCTCGTCGATCTGGCCCGCGTCCTTGCGCGAGCGCAGCACATCCCGGATCAGCTCGTCGGTCAGCACCAGCTTGGCGTCCGAGAGCCACTCGAACTTCAGCCCGATGGTGATCGTCTCACCGGACTCCTCGATCTCGATCAGCACCTCGTCGTCCTCGACGCCCGCCAGCTCGCCCTTGAAGCGGCGGCGACCGTCGATCAGCTCCTCGGTCTCGATCTTGGCCTCGAAGCCCTTCCACTGCTCGAAATCCTTGAGCCGGGTCAGGGGCCGGTCGATGCCGGGCGAGGAGACCTCGAGCGTGTAGGCGTCGATGATCGGGTCCTCGACGTCGAGCACGGCGGAGACGGCGGTGGAGATCTGGCCGCACTCGTCGACCTCGATCGTGCCGTCGGATTTCTGCGCCATGATCTGCAACGTCGAGCTCTTGCCCGACATCAGGCGCACGCGCACCAGTTCAAAACCCATGTCAGTGATGACGGGCTCGATGATCTCCTGGACGCGGCGGTCGATCGCCGCCTTGGCGATGAGGTCGGACATGAGGTCCTCCAAGCACAAAAAAACGGGCCAGCGGCCCGTCGATCTTTCCCGGTGGGCGCCGGTTGTGGAGGCCGGCGCGCCGCTGTTCTGAGGGGGATATAGGGGGGTTGTGGCGAGTCTGCAAGGGCGGCGTGGCGCCCGCGCCGTTCAGCCCCGTTCCGAGTCCGGCTGCATCACGAAGATGATCACCGCGAGGATGGTGATGTAGAAGCGGAACGCCGGCTGCTGACCGTTCCAGATATCGGACTGCCACATCGCGAACCACTCCGCCCCGATGGCCATGAATCCGACGAACCAGACCAGAAACCCGGTGGTGGCCCCCAGAACCGCCCAACCCTTGGCCGCGTTCCACCGATCCGCAGGCGCATGCAGCGCCGCGATCAACCGTGCCGCGCCGATTCCGAGCAGCACGCAGGTCAGACCCTCGCCCGCGATGATCAGCCAGTAGCCCGCGTGCCATATCCACGGGGTGGTGATGGCGCGCCCCATCAGGGCGTTGCCCTCAAAGGTGGTGTCCATCGACAGCACATGCTTCACGAATTCGAAGTTGGAGCCGTAGTCGATGACGTTGTTGAGGGTGACCAGAAAGGCGAAGAAGGCGAGACCGAGAAGCATCGCGATCTTGGAGAGGCGAATGGGCATGCAGGAGCTTTCCGAGATATCTTGAAGTTGCGCTAGCCGAATAGCGCTGCCCGCAGGGCGCGAGCGCGATCCGGTCACGGTACCGACTTCAAAGAGAGGCGCGCCCGGCTGTCCACGGTGGAATGGCGATATCTTGCAAGGTGTTACCGCAAAGTCTGCGTTGCTTTGCGATCTTCAATGCAAACGGCCCGCCCCGTGAGGAGCAGGCCGTCGCCGATCTCGTATCCTGTCGCTCGGGCTTAGCTGTTGGCGCCGATGAACCACGCGTCCTTGTCGATCGTGCGGCTCACTTCGGTGAACAGGTCGGCGGTGTCCTCGTCGCCCGCGTCGCCTGCCTCCTCGATCGCCTTGCGAAGCTCGCCGCCGACAAAGATGTAGCGGCTCTTGAGCTCCTCGACATGCTTTTCGATCTCGCTCATCTCGACCGGATAGGCCTCGACCTTGGCCTCCTTGGCGGCGACCTCGAGAGTGCCACGGGCAAAACCACCCAGGATCACGGCGCGCTCGGCCATCAGGTCGGCGCCTTCGCGTAGGCGGTCGGCGGCCTGATCGAGCAGCTCGTGCACACCGATGAAGCCACGGCCCTTGAGGTTCCAATGCGCCTGCTTCACCGCCAGGGTCAGCGCGACCGTGTTGGCAAGGTTCTTGTTGAGCAGGTCGACCATCTGCGTGCGGACGTCCTGGTTCAGCTCTCCTGCGAAATTCTCGGGCATGGGTATCCTCTCTCATAGCGAGATTGCGTGCGTTGTGCAGCCAACGTCCCTGCTGGTGTGCGGTTCCTGCAGGGTGTCGAGCAGGGGCACGTCGGGAGGTGCAATGATCCGTTTGGAGCCCGTTTTGATCAAGGCCGGGCCTGCGCAGCAGCGGAGGCCGAACAAGCGCTATGCGTCGCCGCTACCTAGCATTTCGATCAGCTGGATCAGGTTGCCACAGGTATCATCGATAACTGCCACCCGAACGGGTCCAGCGTCCATCGGTTCTTGCACGAACACGACCCCTCGCTCCCCCAGTTTCCTGCGCTCTGCATCAAGGTCATCGACCTGGAACGAATGCGCGGGGATGCCATCCGCGACCAGTGCCTCCTTGTAAGGCTTCACAGCCGGATGGTCACTTGGTTCGAGGAGCAGTTCCGGCCCTTCGGGCTGCTCATTGGAGACGACGGTGAGCCAGCGATGCTCACCGAGCGGCACGTCGTTTTTCAACTTGAAGCCGAGTATGCCGCAATAGAAGTTTTCGGCTTTCTCCTGATCGTCCACGAAGATGCTCGTAATATGAATTTTCATGCTCTGTTCCCTGTCCCTGTGTCTGATGAACCATGCTGCGATGTTGCTGTCGGTGATCCGGTCGGGGCGTCGTTTCACCACAGTTCGCGCAAACCAGCGCGTCGAGGTGCTAAGAGCCTGTCCGCCGAGGCCGCGCGTGAATATCGGTGCTTCACACAATCAGCCATCCGCTTCAGCGCAAGTCGCGGCAACCCTGTCCGCTGACCGGCTTCCGCCTTGTTCGTCTTCCCTAACGAAAGCGCGCCACCCCTTGGGGCGGCGCACTCTCTCGTGTCCAAGCGGGGAGATCGGTCCCGATCAGGCCATCCACCACCGCTCGCAGATGCGGTTGCTGTCGAGGTCGAACACGTTGCCGACCACCTCGGGGTGGCCGAGCTTGGTGTTGTAGCCGTCGACGAAGTTCGCGTACATCGGGATCGCCGTGGCGCCCTCGCTCGAACAAAGCGCCTGCATCTCGTGATACATCTCGCGCCGCTTGTCGCTGTCGAGCTCGGCGCGCGCCTCCTTGAGCAGGGTCTGGAAACGCTGATCGTCCCAATGCGTGTCGTTCCACGCGGCCCCGGTCTCGTAGCCCAGTGTGAACATCCAGTCCTCGGTGACGCGGCCCGACCAGTAGGAGGCGCACCACGGCTTCTTGATCCAGACGTTGGACCAATAGCCGTCGGCGGGTTCCTGCACGACGTTGATGTCGATGCCGCAGTCCTTGGCGCTCGCCTGATACAGCAGACCCGCGTCGACCGCGCCCGAGAAGGCGGCCTCGGAGACCGAAAGGTCGATCTTGAGATTGTCGAGACCGGCCTCCTTCAAGAGCGCCTTCGACTTGTCGGGGTCGTAGTCGTTCTGTGCAAGATCGGCGTGGTAATACTGGTTCGCCGGGCCGATGGGATGGTCGTTGGCGACCGCGCCATGGCCCTGCAGGATCTTCTCGACCAGCTCCTCGCGTCGCACCGCGTGCTTGAGCGCGCGGCGCACGGTGACGTTGTCCATCGGTGACAGGTCGGTGAGCATCGGGAAGGTGTAGTGCTGGTTGCCCGTCACCTCGTTGAGCGCAAGCTGCGGGTTGGCCTTGAGCAGCGGCTCGACCTGGAACTCCACATTGTTCACCGCGTCGACCTGAGAGGTCATCAGCGCCGTCATCCGCGCCGAGCCGTCGTTGATCGCGATGACCTCGATCTGGTCGAACCAGCCCGCCTTGCCGTCCTTGTAATGCCCGTCGACGCGGGACAGCAGCGTGCGCACGCCCGGATCGAAGCTTTCGACCTTGTAAAGGCCGGTGCCGATGCCCTGCGCGATCGCCTCTTCGACGTTTTCGTGCGGATACATCAGCAGGTGGTAGTCCGACATCAGGAAGGGGAAGTCGGCGTTGCCCGCCTCCAGCACGAACTGCACCTGATGATCGCCGAGCTTCTTCATCTCGGTGATCGGCGCGACGATGGGGCGTGCCGCCGATTTCGCATCCTCGTCGAGATGCAGCTTGAGCGAGGCGATCACGTCGTCGGCGGTGAAGGCCGCGCCGTTGTGGAAGGTCACGCCCTGGCGCAGGTCGAAGGTCCAGGTCTTGGCGTCGGGCGAGGATTCCCACGAGGTCGCAAGCTCGCCCACCAGCTCGCCATTGGCGGCGATCTCGGTCAGGCAGTCGAACACCGCGCCATGGGCAGTGACGATCATGTAGGTGTCGGAATGGGTGCGCCCGTCCCAGCTGTCGGAGGTGTTGGCCCCCGCGAGGCCAAGCTTGAGCGTGCCGCCCCGGCTCTGGGCGCGCAGCGGCAGGCCGGTGACGGACAACAGGCCCGCGGCGGCCCCGCTTCTGAGCAATCCTCGGCGGCTGATCTGTGGCAGCATGTGGGTCTCCCTCTTGTTTTCTTTTGGCCTCGTGGGGCCGATTCGATCACATCTTACCCGTTGCCGCCTCGCCCAGCGCCTCAACTCCGCGTTCGGCCAGAAGCTGGTCGAGCCAATCGGGGTCCATCTCGGGCACCGAAGACAGCAGCAGATCGGTGTAGGGGTGGTGCGGCGGGGTGAACATCGCGGTCTTGGCGCCCTGTTCGATCACCCGGCCTTCCTTCATCACCACCACCTCGTCGGCGATGGCCTTCACGGTCGCGAGGTCATGGGTGATGAACATATAGGACAGGCCCAGCTCGTCCTGCAGCCGGGCCAGAAGCTTGAGGATACCTTCGGCCACGAGTTGGTCGAGCGCGCTCGTCACCTCGTCGCAGATGATAAGACGCGGCTCCGCGGCCAGCGCGCGGGCGATGCCGATGCGCTGCTTCTGCCCGCCCGACAACTCGCCCGGAAGACGGTCGCGGAAGGTGGCGGGCTCCATCTCGATCTGATCGAGCAGCTCGTCGACCCGCTGCCGCAGGCGGCGTCCGCGCAGCCCCGAATAGAACCGCACCGGCCGCCCGATGATCTGCGCCACGGTCTGACGCGGATTGAGCGCGGTGTCGGCCATCTGGTAGATCATCTGGATCTGCCGCAGCTGATCCTTCGAGCGTTTGCGATAGCTCGCGGGCAGCACCTCACCCTCGAACCGCACGACCCCCGATGTGGGCGGCAGCAGGCCGGTGATCACTCGCGCCGTGGTCGACTTGCCCGAGCCGCTCTCGCCCACCACGGCGACGGTGCGACCAGGGTGGATGTCGAAGCTCACCTCTTTCAGCACCACCTGTTCGCCATAGGCCGCAGTCACGCCCTCGACCGACAGGATGGCGGTGCTGTCCGGGCCAGGGGCGGGCTTTTCGGGCCGCTTGAAGCCGCGCACCGCCCAGAGCGACTTGGTGTAGTCCTCGCGCGGGTGCTCCAGCATGGCCCGCGTCGTCGCGGTCTCGACCTCGTCGCCGCGCAGCAGCACCTTGATGCGGTCGGCCATCTGCGCCACCACCGCGAGGTCGTGGGTGATGTAGATCGCCGAGGTGCCGAACTGATCGACGATGTCGCGGATCGCCGCCAGTACCTCGATCTGCGTGGTGACGTCGAGCGCGGTGGTCGGCTCGTCGAAAATGATGAGATCGGGGCGGCACGACATCGCCATCGCGGTCATCGCCCGCTGCAACTGCCCGCCCGAGACCTGGTGCGGGTAGCGAAAGCCGATCTCCTCGGGGTTGGGCAGGCGCAGCTTGTGATAGAGCTCGATCGCGTCCTCGGTGCTTTCGCCCCGGTCCTGCACTCCGTGGCGCACCGGCGCTTCGACATGCTGGTCGATCAACTTGTGGGCGGGGTTGAAGCTCGCCGCCGCCGACTGCGCCACATAGGCGATACGGCGGCCCAGAAGCGAGCGTTTCTCTTCCGCCGAGGCAGTCATCAGGTCGAGGCCGTCGAAGGTGACGGAGCCACCTGAGATCCGCACCCCGTCGCGCACGTAGCCCATGGCGGCGAGGCCCAGCGTCGATTTGCCCGCCCCCGATTCCCCGATCAGCCCCAGCACCTCGCCCCGTGCAAGCGTCAGATTGATGCCGTTGATGATCGGGTGCCATTCCTCGTCCGAGCGGCCCTCGATCCGAAGATCGCGGATTTCCAAGAGAGGCGTCATGACTTCAGCCCCGAGGAGCGGTGCAGCATCCAGTCGACCACGAAGTTCACCCCCACCGTCAGGATCGCGATGGCCAGCGCCGGCAACAGCGGCGCCAGCGCCACCATCGGCGCGAAGGCCGCGAAGTTGATGAATTGCGCGAGGTCGCGGACCATGGTGCCCCAGTCGGCCAGCGGCGGCTGGATGCCGACACCAAGGAACGAGAGCGAGGCGATGGTCAGGAACACGAAACAAAAGCGCAGCCCGAACTCGGCCAGAAGCGGCGCCATGGCATTGGGCAGGATCTCACGGAACACCAGATGGCCCATGCCCTCGCCGCGCAGCTTGGCGGCCTCAACGTAGTCCATCACCACGATGCCGATGCCGACCGAACGCGCGAGGCGGAACACCCGCGTCGAGTCGATCACTGCGATGATCAGTACCATGTAGAGCGTCATCAGCCCGCGCGCCCCATCGGCCCAGACGCTGGCGATGGTCAGAAGCAAAAGCGCGAAGATCAGCGAGGGAATCGCCATCAGCACGTCGACGCCCCGGCTCAGCAGCTGATCGAGCCAGCCGCCGACGACCGCCGCCAGAAGCCCTAGCGCACCGCCCAAGAAGAAAGCGAGCAGCGTCGTGGCAAAGGCCAGACCGACCGTGTTCTGCGCCCCAAAGATCAGCCGCGAGAGGATGTCGCGACCGATCCGGTCCGTGCCAAGCGGGAACGCCGGGTTGCCGCCCATCGCCGGGTCGCCACCCGGCACAACATTGGCGGCTCCCAGCACCGCCTCCTGCCCGTGTGGCGCGATCCACGCCGCGAAAATCGCCACGAAGGCATAGATCAGGATCACGAGGATACCGAAGGAAGCCGTCAGCGGCATCTTGCGAAACTGTCGCTTGAGCCGTTCGGGCCCGATGTTGCGGCCCGCAAGACGAAACAGCCATGCCGCCACGGCGAAAACGGCAAAGCCCATGACGGCCCAACGGAAATACACCGCACCGGGCCGCATCCAGAGCCAGATGCCCCCCGCGATGGCCGCCAGTGCCAGCGCGTAGCCAAAGGCCACGCCGTAGGACATGTCGCGAAACCGAGGCGCGTTGCCGCTTAGTTTGCGGGCCGTTGCGCGCCCGACCCAAGCCAGCGCCGCGATGGCGGCGAGGGCCGCGATGATCCAGAGCCAGACGCTCATTTGGGGTGCCTCAGCCGCGGGTTGGACAGAATCGACAGGATGTCGGCCGTGAGGTTCAGCAGGATGTAGGCGGCGGCAAAGATCAGGCAGCAGGCCTGCACGACGGGGATGTCCCGCAGCTTCACCGAGTCCACGAAAAGCTGGCCGATGCCGGGATAGACGAAGACCACCTCGACCACGACGACGCCGGTCACCAGATAGGCGAGGTTGAGCGCCACCACGTTGACGATCGGGGCCAGCGCATTGGGCAGCGCATGGCGCAAGATCACCCGCAGCGGCCGCATCCCCTTCAATCGCGCCATCTCGATATAGGGTTGCGCCATGAGGTTGAGGATCGCGGCGCGGGTCATGCGCATCATGTGCGCGGTGACCACCAGCGTCAGGGTCAGCGCCGGAAGCAGGGTCTTTTCCAGCCTCTCGCCAAAGCTCATGCCCGGAAAGATGTTCGACAGCGACGGCAGCACCGGGTTCAGCACCGCAAACAGCAGGATCAGGATGTAGGCCACGAAGAACTCGGGGCTGGAGATCGACGACAGCGTCGCGATGTTGGCGCCCTTGTCGAAGGCGGTGTCGCGCCACAGCGCCGCGAGGATGCCAAGGCCCACGGCGAGCGGCACCGCGATGGCCGCCGTCACGCCAGCAAGGAACATGGTGTTGGCAAAGCGCGGCGCGATCTGCGCCAGCACGGTGGCCGAGGAGTCGACGCGGCCCGTAAAGCTCGCGAAGTTGGCCTGCGCGAAGCTGACGCCGAGATCGCCACGCGCGGCGTCCCAGAGCCACTGCACATAGCGCACCGGCAGCGGCTGATCGAGACCGAGCTGGGTTCGGATCGCGGCCACGGCCTCGGGCGTCGCGGACTGACCGAGCACGGCCTGCGCGAAATCGCCGGGAAGCAGATTTACCGCACCGAAGATCACCGCCGAGACGATGAGCAGCGTCAAAAGGCCAAGCGCCAGACGCTGCAGGACGATCCTGATCACGCTCCCCAAGTGGTCGAAGTCTCCCTTGTGGCCCGGAACGGGCCGCACCGGTGCGGTTCCGCACCCTTCTTGATTGAAGGCTAGGTTAGCGATGCGTCGGAGCCTGTAAAGCCTTGTAAGATTTACCTTGCGTCCTCAGCCGAACATCGGCCCCTCATTGCCACGGCCCAGCGCATCGGTGGCGCGCACCAGTTCGGCGGAAATGCCGGGCTCCGAAAGGGCGTGGCCCGCGCGCGGCACCATCTTGAGCTTCACGGCGGGCCAGAGGGCCGCCAGCTTGTGCGCGCCTGCGGGCGGGCAGATCATGTCGTAGCGCCCCTGAACGATCAGACCGGGGATCTGCGCGATCCTGTCCATCCGCTCGAGGATGCCTTGCCCCGACGCCAGAAAGCCGCGGTTGTGAAAGTAGTGGTTTTCAAGCCGGGCAAAGGCGCGGGCGTATTCCGCCGGACCGTCGCCCAAGGGGCCGTCGTTCTCGATCGAGGCCAGAGCGTTCTCCCACGCCGCCCAGACGCGGGCATAGCGCAGCTCGGTGCTCGCATCGCCTGAAAACAGCCGCCGGTGATAGGCGGCGATGAGGTCGCCGTGCTCATCCTCGGGGATCATTTTGACAAATCGGTCCCACAGCTCGGGCCAGAACTGCCCCGCGCCGCCGCCATAGAACCATTCAAGCTCGGCTTCGGTCATCAGGAACACGCCGCGCAGGATCAGCGCCGCCGCCCGCTCGGGGTGGGTCTGCGCATAGATCAGCGCCAGCGTCGCCCCCCAAGAGCCGCCGAACAGCACCCACCGCTCGATCCCCAGCATCTCGCGGATATGCTCCATGTCCGCGACAAGGTGCCATGTGGTGTTGGCCTCGACGCTGGCATGGGGGCGCGAACGGCCGCAGCCGCGCTGGTCGAACAGGATGACGCGCCAGTTCGAGGCGTCGAAATAGCGTCGCATCGCCGGGCTGCAGCCGCCACCCGGCCCGCCGTGCAACACCACGACGGGCTTGCCATCGGGGTTGCCGCACTGCTCGACATAGATGCGATGCCCGTCGCCCACCTCGACCATGCGCTGATCGAAGGGCTCGACGGGGGGATGAAGATGCGCGATGGCGCGGCGGTGACCTGAGACCTTGTCCATGTCCGACCTATATAGGCACATGCGCCACGCCGTCACCCGCCCGCGACGAAGAAGGATCGAAACCATGCCGCAGTCCGACCCCACCCGCTCCACCGTCGATCCCGACGAGGTCGCCAAGTTCGAAGCGATGGCCGCCGAATGGTGGGACGAGAACGGCAAGTTCAAGCCGCTGCACATGCTCAACCCCTGTCGTCTGGGCTACATCACCTCGCAGATCGCGGCGCAGTTCGACCGCGATCTTGCCGCCAAGGCGCCTTTCGAGGGGCTGCGCCTGCTCGACATCGGCTGCGGCGGCGGGCTCTTGTGCGAACCGATGGCGCGGCTCGGCGCCACGGTGGTCGGGGCCGATGCGGCGGCGCGCAACATCCCCGTGGCGCGGCTTCACGCCGAACAGTCGGGCCTTGAGATCGATTATCGCCACACCACCGCCGAGGACATGGCGGCGGCGGGCGAGCGCTTCGACGTGGTGCTGAACATGGAAGTGGTCGAACACGTCGCCTCGCCGATCGACTACCTCACCGCCTGCCACGACTTGCTGAAACCCGGCGGCCTGCACATCTGCTCCACCCTCAACCGCAACGCCAAGAGCTTCGGCATGGCGATCCTCGGGGCGGAATGGGTGATGCGCTGGTTGCCCAAGGGCACGCATGACTGGAAGAAGTTCATCACCCCCGACGAGCTTTACGACCTGTTGCGGCAGGCGGGGCTGACGCCGGTGGACCGCAAGGGGATGGTGTTCAACCCGGTGGCCTGGAGCTGGTCGCTGTCGGAGCGCGATCTCTCGGTGAACTACGTCACCTCGAGCCTGCGGCCCGAGCGGGTCACGCTCTGATCAGGCCTTGGGCGGGTCACGCTCTAGTCGACATTCGAGAGCCCGATCCGCAGCTCGCGCAGCACCGGAAGGGCGGCACGGGCGCGCTCGGCCCCGACCCTCTCGACCACATCAGCGACGATCGGCGTGATCGCGGCGACGGCGGCGTTGCGGGCCTCGAGCCCGGCGGGGCTGATCGCCACCAGCTTGCGGCGCGCGTCGTCCCAATCGGGGCGGATGTGCACCCAGCCCGCCCATTCAAGCTTGCCCAGCGTGTTGGTCATAGCCCCGCGCGTGAGGTGGAAGGTCTTGGCCAATTGTGCGGGCGTGCGTTCGGTCCCTGAAAAGGCAAGGTGGTTCAGCACCGAGAAATGCGACAGCTCCATGCCCTTGGGCAGCACCTTGGACATGGTGTTGCGCGCCAGCTGGTCGACGGCCAGGATCTCGCTGAACAGCGTGATGGCGAGGTTGTCGACAGGCTGGGTCATGCGGGTCCTTCAAAGGGGCGATCATGAGCGAGCGAGGGCACGCGCTGCCGCGCTTGTGCCACCTCGCGCAGGTCGAGATCAACGATGGTGATGCCAGGCGCCGTCCCAGCATCCGCGATCACGCCGCCCCACGGATCGACCGCGAGGCTATGGCCCCAAGTCTCGCGCACCCGCCCCTCGGTCGCCGCATGGCGACCCGTCTGGGCGGCGGCGAGCACGAAGCAGCCGGTCTCGATGGCCCGCGCGCGCAGCAAGACCTCCCAATGCGCGGCCCCGGTGACCGGAGAGAAGGCAGAAGGCACGAGGATGATCCCCGCCCCCGCTTGGGCGAGGCGGCGGTAGAGGGACGCAAAGCGGACGTCGTAGCAGATGCTCAAACCGACCTTCGCAAAGGGCGTCTCGGCCAGCACCGCGCGATCACCGGGCCGGTAGCCTGCGGATTCGCGGTAGGTCTCGGTCTCGCTGACCGCGACGTCGAACATGTGGATCTTGTCGTATCGCGCGTGGATCGCCCCGTCGGGGCCGATCAGAAGCGAGCGGTTGGCAAAGCGCCCATCCGCGTCGCCGGTCTTGACCGCGATGGAGCCCAGCGCCAGCCAGACCCCGAGCCGCGCCGCCTCATTGCGCAAAGCCCCGAGCATCGGGTCGTCCGCCTCAAGGCACAGCACCCGCGATTGTCGCGCCCGGCTGGACGAGACGCAGTTGGAGACCTCCGGCGTGCAGATCAGCTCCGCGCCCTGTGCCGCCGCGTCCCGGACCATCCCGCGCAGGGTTTCGGTGTTCTGCGCGGGATCGTCCGAGGCGGTGGTCTGCAAGAGCGCGGCGCGGATCACTTGCCCAGCATCGGGTCGAGCCCACCGCGCCGATCCAGCAGCGCCATGTCGTCATAGCCGCCGACATGGGTGTCGCCGATGAAGATCTGCGGCACGGTGCGGCCGCCGTTGGCGCGCTGCACCATCTCGGCGCGGCGCTCGGGCTGGGCCACGACGTTGATCTCGGTGTAGGACACGCCCTTTTGCGCGAACAGGCGCTTGGCCGCGTGGCAGTAGCCGCAGGTGGGCGAGGTATAGATTTCGATCTGTGGGGTCGCGTCGGGCATGAAGGGCCTCCGGAACATGCGTGGTTTCCCCTGATCTAGGGGTCCGGGGCCGCGCGGGCCAGTGCGACGACGCATATCTCTGCCGCACCCGCCTCAAGAGCCGCCTCAGCGCAGGCGGTGAGGGTGGCCCCGGAGGTCAGCACATCGTCGACGAGCAGCACCGCCCGCCCCCGCATTCGCGCCCCGCGCCGGGGGTGCGGCCTGATCGCACCATGAAGCGTCGCGCGGCGCGCCCCGGCGTCCTGCCCGCCAAGCGACGCGGTGGCGCGGTGCCGCCAGAGCGCGTCGGGGCCATGCGCGCAGCCCAGAGCGCGGGCGAGGGCCGCGGCCAGCAGCGCGGATTGATTGTAACGCCGTCGCCAGAGCCGCCCTCGGTGCAGCGGCACCGGCACCATCAGCGTGTCGGGCCGCACCAAGTCCGCCGCCGCCCGCGCCATCCATAACCCCATGGCTCCAGCAAGATCGGTGCGGTCGCCATGTTTGAGGCCCATTACCAGCCGCCGCGCCCCGTCGCGGTAGTGCAGCACCGCCCGGCCCTGACCCCATGGTGGCGGCGCGGCAATGCAGGCGTCGCAGGCCAACCCCGGTTCCGCCTCCCCCGGCAGGGGCCGCGCGCAGAACCGGCAGAGCGCGCCGCCCAGAAACGGCGTATCGCGCCAGCAGGCCCCGCAAAGCGCGAAATCCGCCTCGGTCATTTCGCCGCAGCCCATGCAGGCCGGGGGGTAGATCGCTTTCAGAACGCTTTGCATTCCCATGCCGGCCCCCTATCTCGGGCGCATGTCACAGACCCAAACCACGGCCCAGCGCCCCGCCCTGTTCGATCGAAGCGCCCTTGCCCGGCACCGTGCCCGCGCCGCGCGCGATCCGGCCCTGTTCCTGCAAGAGGCCGTGGCCGATGACATCGAGGATAGGATCGCCGAGGTTAACCGGTCGTTTACCGACGTGGCGGTGGTGACGCCGTGGCCCGATCTGTGGAGCCGCAGGATGCCGCAGGCGCGGATCGTGGCCGATGCCGAGACGCTCGACCTCGCGCCCGCTTCGCAGGATCTCGTGATCCACGCGCTGGCGCTGCACTGGGCCGAAGACCCGATCGGCCAATTGATCCAATGCGCCCGCGCGCTGCGCCCCGACGGGCTGTTGATCGCGACGTTGTTCGGTGGCGAGACGCTGGCCGACCTACGCTCCGCCCTCACCGCCGCCGAAACCGCCGTGACGGGCGGGCTGTCACCCCGCGTGGCCCCGATGGGCGAAATCCGCGACCTCGGCGCGCTGTTGCAACGCGCGGGGCTGGCGCTGCCCGTGGCCGATGGCACGCCCTTTGACGTGAGCTACGAGACCCCGTTCCATTTGATGCGCGACCTGCGCGCCATGGGCGAGAGCAACGCCATGGCTGGCCGCCTGCGTCGCCCCACGCGCCGCGCCGTGCTGGCCGAGGCCGCCAGGCTCTATGCTGAGACCAACGCCCGCCCCGACGGCCGCATAGGCGCGCGGTTCGAGGTGATCACCCTCACTGGCTGGGCGCCTTCTGCCGATCAGCCTAAGCCGCTGCGCCCCGGCTCGGCGACCCAGAGCCTCGAGGAGGCCCTGCGCCTCGCCCGCGACGATAGCGCCGATTGACCCGGGCCGACCGGACCGTGACGCTACGCTGGCGGGACCGGTGGCTTGCCGGGCCGGCGTTCTTGCTACCTTACTCCTGAAATACTCAAAGACTGCCGCAGACCCGAGGACAAACGATGCTCGACGCGACCCGACCGACCCACGCCCCCGGCGACCACCCCAAGCTGCCGAAATCCCGCGTGGGCATTCTGGTCGCCAACCTCGGCACGCCGGACGGCACCGACTACCGCTCGATGCGGCGCTACCTGTCGGAGTTTCTCTCCGACCGCCGCGTCGTCGATGCCAACCCGCTGATCTGGCAGCCGATCCTGCAGGGGATCATCCTGTCGAAACGGCCCCAGAAATCCGGCGCGGCCTATCGCTCGATCTGGAACGAGGAGCTGAACGAAAGCCCGCTGCGCACGATCACCCGCCAGCAGGCCGACGCGCTGCGCGCCCGCTTTGCGGCCGAATACGGCGAGGGCGTGCAGGTCGAGTTCTGCATGCGCTACGGCAATCCCTCGACGACATCCGTGGTCCGCAAGATGGTCGAGAACGGCTGCCGCAAGATCCTGTTCTTCCCGCTCTACCCGCATTACGCGGGCGCCACCTCGGCCACCGCCAACGATGCCTTCTTCAAGGCTCTGTCCAAGGAGAAGTGGCAGCCCACGGCGCGGGTGGTGGACCCCTATTTCGACCGGCCCGACTATATCGAGGCACTGGCCAACTCGGTGCGCCGCGCGCATCCCACCCCATCGAGCCGCCCCGAGGTGCTGGTCTGCTCCTACCATGGCCTGCCCAAGCGCTACCTGCTCGAAGGCGATCCCTATCATTGCCAGTGCCAGAAGACGACGCGGCTCCTGCGCGAAGCGCTGGGCTGGGAGGAGACGCGGGTGGTGAACACCTTCCAGTCGGTGTTCGGCCGCGAGGAATGGCTCAAGCCCTACACGGTCAAGGAGGTGGCGCGGCTGGCCAAGGAAGAGGGCGTGCGCAACATCTCGGTCTGCGCGCCGGCCTTCTCGGCCGATTGCATCGAGACGCTCGAGGAGATCAACGAGGAGATCCGCGAAAGCTTCGAACATGCGGGCGGCGAGACATTCACCTACATCCCCTGCCTCAACGACCATGCCGAGCATATCGACATGCTGGATCGGGTGATCCGCGAGAACCTCTCGGGCTGGATCTGACACACGAAAAAGGGGGCCTTGCGGCCCCCTTTCCTGTCCCGATGTCACGCGATCTCAGATCAGCATGACCTGCGTGCCGATGGTCGAGAGCGCGAACAGCTCGGCGATATGCTCGTTGTAGAGACCGATGCAGCCGTTGGACGACCGGCGACCGATCTTGCGCGTGTCATGGGTGCCGTGGATCCGGTAGTACTGCCAGGTCAGCCACATCGCGTGGGTGCCGAGCGGGCTGTCGGGACCGGCGGGGATGTACTCCGGCCACTCGGGGTTGCGCTCGCGCATTGAAGGCGTGGGCCGCCAGTCGGGGCCGTCGACCTTCTTGATGATCTCGGTACGGCCCAGACGGGTCAGGTCCGGGGTCAGCGGCACCGAGCTGGGATAGAGGCGGTAGACGCTCTCGTCGGCGCTCCAGAAATGCACTGCCCGGCTTTGGGTGTCGGCAAGGATCGCGCCGTTGCGCAGATCCGAGAAATAAGGGCGCCAGTCGAGAGCGCGGAAGCTCGAGACGTTGCGGCTCACCGAGGAGGAGATGTCGTTCTCGATCTCGGTCGAGTTCGTCAGAGCCAGCGCCGGGCTGGCGAGGGCGGCCGCGCCAAAGGCTGCGGTGGCGGCAATGAGGCCGCGGCGGTTCAACGCTTTGGGGTCGTGACCCATGCGAATCTCCAGACAAGGGGGGTGACGTCACCCGAATCTCGTAGATCGCGTTCGCGTGAGGCGCAATTCACGCAAACGTCAGCATGGCGGTGCATCGCCGATCCTGTTTGATCTGTCGCCACAACGCCGCTAATCAGGCCCCTGTTCTGGACCTCACAGGTGACGCATGCAGCGACGCGAGCTGATTCTCGGCCTTCTTCTCACCGGCCTTTCGGCCTGCGCGGCCCCGTCGGGTCGAATCGGCCCCGATGGACTGCCCTTGCCGCAGATCTACCGCATCAAGTCCGAGGACGAGGCGCAGATCCCCTACCGGATGCTCGACGGAGTCAACACGCTGCGCCGGGCGCGCGGGTTGTCGCAGCTCACGCTCGACGCGCAGCTCAACGCCGCCGCTGCCACGCATTCGCGCGACATGAGCGTTCAGAACCGCCCGTGGCATTTCGGCTCCGACGGCTCCTCGCCGGTCGACCGGCTGCGCCGCGTCGGCTTTTCGGGGCGGCTCGTAGGCGAGGCGATCTCCGAGACCTACGAGACCGAGCTGGAGACGCTGGCCGCCTGGATGGAGGAGCCCGCCACGCGCGACGTGATCCTCGATCCCTTGGCGAACCGCATGGGCCTTGCCTGGTTCCAGGAACCGGCAGGCAAGATCTGGTGGACCATGGTTCTCGCGGCCTGACGGCCCGACACGACGCCCATGAGACCGGATCGGTCCTTATCAGACATGAAAAAGGGGCGCCGCGGCGCCCCTTCGCATGTCGGTGATCCCGGTCTCAGGCCTTGACGAAGACCGGGGTGTAATCGCCGACCATCGAATAAATCTCTTCGACCTCGTGGTTCATCACGGCGATGCAGCCCGCGGTCCAGTCTTTCTTCCCGGCGACCTCGTTGGGGGTGCCATGGATGAAGATGTCGCCGCCGGGGCTCTTGCCATAGGCTTGTGCAAAGGCACGGTCGTTGTCGTTGGGATAGGAGATGCCGACCGAGAGGTGATAGGCGCTGTTGGGGTTGCGGCGGTTGATGATGTAAGTGCCCTCGGGGGTCTTGCCGTCGCCTTCGAACTGCTTGTGGCCGACGGGGGCGAAGCCGAGTTGGAAAGGATAGGCCTTCAGCACCTTGTTCTCGTGCAACAGGTAGAGCTTGCGCTGCTCCTTGAACGCCATGATCGAGGTCACCTGCGGGCCGTCATAGCTCAGCACCCGGCGGCCCGAACAAGCCGCGAGAAGCGCCGGTGCGGCGAGGAGAAACTTGCGTCTGTCGATGGTCATGCTGCCCACTGTCCCGGTCTGAAGCCGTTTAGGCGAATCTAGCGGATTCGCAAATTCGCGCCTAGGGGGAAGCCTCGCGCAACATGGTTAGCCTCTGGTGAATCGTGTCGCCAACTCCACATGTGGCGACCAGCGGAATTGATCGACAACCGTGATCGGCCCCATCTTGAACCCCTTGTCTACAAGGGTTTTGGCATCGCGGGCAAAGCTTGCGGGGCTACAGGACACCATCGCGATCACTTTGATTTGAGAGGAGGCAAGTGCCTCGACCTGCGCGTGGGCCCCCGCGCGCGGCGGGTCGATCACGGCGGCGTCGAATCGGGACAGCTCGTCGGGCAGGAGCGGACGGCGGAACAGGTCGCGTGCCTCGGTGCTCACGAGCTTGAGCCCGCGCACCCCGCGCCAGCCCCGATCGAGGGCGGTGAGCATGGCGGCCTCGCTTTCTACCGCATGGACCTCGGCCCGCTCGGCCAGAGGCAGCGAGAAGGTGCCGCAGCCCGCGAAGAGATCGACGATGCGCGCGGCCCCGCCCACGGCCTCCTTGACGCAGTCCAGAAGCGCCGCCTCGCCATGCGCCGTGGCCTGCAAAAAGGCCCCGGGCGGCGGCACGACGCGCGCGCGGCCCATCATCTGTACCGGCGGCTCCAGCTCGGCCACGATCTCGTCGGCCCAGACCAGCCGCGACAGCCCTGCCTCGCGCGCGATCTCGGGCAGCATGATGCGCAGCTCCTCGGTCAGCGCCTTGTCGGTGTCGATGTGCAGATCGGGGCCGGCTTCGCTGTCGGTCACGGTGAGCCCCGCTTCGCCCTTGCGCGAGGCGGCAAGCGCCGCGATCCGCTCCAACGATGGGATCAGCGCGGTGAGCTCGGGCAGCAGCAGTCGGCAGCCGGGCACCTCGATCACCGTGTCGGAGGCGCGGGCGTGAAAGCCCACCAGCGCACCCTTCTTGGTGCGCCGCCCGGCGAGGCGGGCGCGGCGTCGGCTGTCGGGGGGCGAGGTAAGCACGCGGGCGATCTCGCCTTCGAGACCCTGTGCCCGCAACGCGGTGCGCACGATGTCTGCCTTCCAGCTTTCGACGAAGCCGTCGCTTGCGTGCTGCATCGCGCAGCCGCCGCAGGACTTGAAATGGCGGCAGGGGGGCGAGACGCGCTCGACCGAAGGGGTGACGATCTTTGCTCCGTCAGCGGCCAACGTCACGACCTCACCGGGCAGGACGCGCGGCACCAGCGTGCCGTCGGTGGCGCGCCCCATGCCGTGATGCGTCACCGATACGATGCTTACCTCGCCCTTCGGCGCGGGATCGGGTTGCGGGGTCTTCGGCGGCAGGGTCTCGGTCATGGCATCCTCGTTATTCCGCGGCCTCCTGCCCGAGGAAACCGCCCGATTGCCGGGTCCAGTAGCGGGCATAGACCCCGTCCAGATCGAGCAGCGCGTCATGCGTGCCCGCTTCGACGATGCGGCCGTCTTCCATGACCACGATCCGGTCCATGCGCGCAATGGTCGAAAGCCGATGCGCGATGGCAATGACGGTCTTTCCCTGCATCGCCTGCTCCAAAGCTGTCTGAATCTGCGCCTCGACCTCGGAATCCAGCGCCGAGGTCGCCTCGTCGAGTACGAGGATCGGCGCGTCCTTGAGCATGGCGCGCGCGATGGCGATGCGCTGGCGCTGACCGCCGGAGAGCTTCACGCCGCGCTCGCCCAGATGCGCGTCGTAGCCGCGTCGCCCCTTGAGATCGGCGAGGCCCGCGATGAACCCATGCGCCTCGGCGCGGGTGGCAGCGATTTCCACCGCCTGCTGCGAGGCCTCGGGATAGCCATAGCGGATGTTGTCGCGGGCCGAGCGGTTGAACATCGCCGTGTCCTGCGTGACCATGCCGATCTGTCGGCGCAGGCTTTCCTGCGTCACGTCGGAGATGTCCTGTCCGTCGATGGTGATGCGGCCCTTTTCCACGTCATAGAGCCTGAGAAGCGCCGCCACGAGCGTCGACTTGCCCGCGCCGGAGGCCCCGACGACGCCGATCTTTTCGCCCGGGGCAATGTCGAGATCGATGCCGCGCAGCCCCCCGGCCCCGCCGCCATAGGTGAAACGCACGCCCTCGAAGCGCACCGCCCCCTGTCGCACCGACAACTGCCTCGCGCCGTCGCGGTCGGTCAGCCCATGCGCCGGCGACAGCGTGTGGATCGCGTCCTCGATTTCCCCAAGGTTCGAGTAGATCGTCATCAGCGTGAAGCTGACCCAGCCGGTCATCTGCGCCAGCCTGAGCGAGATCGCGCCAGCGGCGGCGATATCACCGGCCGAGGCCGCGCCCCGGCTCCAGAACATCAGCGTCGCGCCGGTGACGATCACCGGCAGCGTGCCCGCCAGCGCCATGAGCCAGAACCGGAACCCCGCCGAGACCTTGCCGAAGCCCAGAGACCTTTCGCGAAACAGATGCATCGCATCGATCGCGGCGCGGTCCTCGTGCTCGGAATGGCCGAACAGCTTCACCGTCTTGATATTGGTAATCGTGTCGACGACCTGCCCCGTCACCATCGCCCGCGCCGCCGCCCGCGCGGTCGATGTGGCGCGGATCTTCGGCATGTAGGCCCGGATCAACAGGATGTAGCCGATCAACCAGAGCGTCAGCAGCCCGGCGGTCAGCGTGTCGATGGTGAGCAGCAGGAACGCCGAGCCGATGAGCGAAGCCAGCGCGAAGAATACGGTCTGGATCGTGTCGACGGTGAGATCGGTCGTCGCCCGCGCCGCCTGCATCTGCTTTTGCGCGATGCGGCCCGCAAAGTCGTTGTCGAAGAAACTGACGGCCTGACCCAGCGTGTGCCGGTGCAGCCGCGACAATACGAGGGTGTAGATCGAGGGCGAGAGCACCACGCTTTGCAGCAGGCCAGACAGCCCCATGACGATGGGCCGCAAGATCACGAAGAAGGCGGCGACGCCCAAGAGCAGCCCCATGTTGCCCGCAAAGAACCCACCCGGCTCGGCCGCGAGCGCCGTGTCGATCACCCGGCCAAGGATCAGTGCCGAAAGCACCTCGAGCACACCCGCCGCCACCGAGACCAGCGCGCTGGCCCCGGTGACTGCAAAGCTGCCCGAGAGCGCCCAGCGCAAAAACGGCACCAACGCTCCGGGCGGCGGGCCGATGGCAGGGCGGAACGGGGCGATGAGCTTGGAGATGTCTTTCATTCGGCGGCCTCCGAGGCATCCATGCCGAGAAAGCCGCCCGACTGGCGCGCCCAGAACCTGGCATAGATGCCACCCCGTTCCAGCAGCGCATCATGGGTGCCGTCCTCGACGATGCGCCCTTCTTCCATCACCAGCACCCGGTCCATCCGGGCGATGGTCGAGAGCCGGTGCGCGATGGCGATGACGGTCTTGCCCTCCATCATCTCATAAAGCGTGCCGAGAATTGCCGCCTCGACTTCGGAATCCAGCGCCGAGGTCGCCTCGTCGAGCACAAGGATCGGCGCGTCCTTGAGGATCACGCGGGCCAGCGCGATGCGCTGTCTTTGCCCGCCCGAAAGCTTCACGCCGCGCTCGCCCACCTGCGCGTCGTAGCCGACGCGCCCCTCGCCATCGACGAGATCTAGGATGAAATCATGCGCCTCGGCCTGTCGGGCGGCGGCGATCATCTCGGTTTCGGTGGCGTCGGGGCGGCCATAGAGGATGTTCTCGCGCACCGAGCGATGCAACAGCGCGCTGTCTTGCTGCACCATGCCGATGGCCGAGCGCAGGCTGTCTTGCGTCACACCGCTGATGTCCTGCCCATCGATTTCGATCCGGCCCCGTTCGGGGTCGTAAAAGCGCAAAAGCAGCTTTACGAGGGTCGATTTGCCCGCGCCCGATGCGCCAACGAGGCCGATCTTCTGGCCCGCCGGGATGGTGAGGTCGAGCGGCCCGACGCCGCCCGCGTTCTGGCCATAGCGGTGATTGAGATCGCTCAGCGCGATCTCGCCCCGCGCAACGGCGAGCCGGCCCGCGCGCGCGTCGTCAATGAGGGTGATTGGCTGGGCGATGGTCTTCATGCCCTCTGCGATGACGCCGAGGTTTTGAAAGAAGTTGGTCACCGCCCACATGATCCAGCCGGTCATCGCATTGAGCCGCAGGCACAGCGCCGTGGCGGCGGCGACGACACCGACGCTGGCCGAGCCGCTGATCCACAGATACAGCCCCCAACCCACCACGCCGACGATCAACAGCCCGTTCAGCACCGACAGCGACACGTCCATGATGGTGAACAGCCGCATTTCGCGCTGGAAGGTCGAGCGCGCCTGCTCGATCACCGATTTCGCGCCCTCCAGCTCGCGGTCGTGATGGGCGAACATCTTGACCGAGTGGATGTTGGTGTAGGTGTCGACGACACGTCCCGTCACGGCACTGCGCGCGTTCGAGGACGCCTCGGACGCAGGCCCGATCCGTTTCACGGTCCAGCGCATCAGCGCGGCGTAGAGCGCGAACCAGATCACCAGCGGCAAAAGCAGCATCGGGTCCGCTTCGCCCAAGAGCACCGCGGCGCCGACGATATAGGCCAGCGCGAAGGTGATCGCGTCGAAGATCTGGAACACCACCTCTCCGGCGGCGGGCGGCGTCTGCATGATCCGGTTGGCGATGCGCCCGGCAAAGTCGTTCTCGAACCAGCCGACCGACTGGCGCAACACGTGCCGATGCGCGCGCCAGCGCACGGTGGTGCCGAAGTTGGGCAGGATCGCGTTGTTCAGGAGCAGCACGTGCAGCGCCTGAAACGCTGGTCGCAGGATCAGGATGAACGCCGCGACGAGCAGCAACTCCGCCCCGTGCCGCTCCAGTACCGTCTCGGGCGTGGATCTCCCCAGCAGATCCACGAGACGGCCCATGTAGGCGATCAGCCAGATCTCGACCACGGCCACCACGACCGACAGCACGCCGGTGACCCAAAAGATGCGCGCGAAGGGCCGCGCGTAGTCCTTCAGGAACGGCCAGAGCCGGGAGGGCGGACGATCGGTCTGCTCGTACTCCCCATACGGGTCGACGAGGGATTCGAAAAAACGGAACATGGAATGTCTCGAATGCGTGCCACCAGCATATAAGCCGGTTTGCCACGAAGGGAAACGCGCATGGGCCTCGGGCGTAGCAACTCAGGGGAGAAGATCGCCTCGCTCCAAGGTGAAGTCCGACGCGATCCAACGGGTTTCGATCTCGCGCAGTGCCTCGCCCAGCGCCGGGCCGGTAAGGTCGGGCATCAGATCCGCCGCCTTCACCGGCATCGACGCATGCGCGCCCGCCTCCACGGTTTCCCGTGAAACAGGATCGATCTCGCGCCCCGACAGCGCCGCGTTCAGCGCAAGAACATCAAGCGCCCGCACGGCTCCGAGCCGGTAACCCAGCTCGCCCGGCCCCCAGCCCGCCTCCATCGCGTTACGCAAGGCTTGCAGGCTGGCCTCCTGCGCCCGGCTCAACCGCAGGCATTCGCCCACGTCCTCGCCCCCCACGAGGGCGAGGCGACGGATCGGGTCGGGGACGAGGCCCGCCTCCTCTTCGACATGCACGAGCACCGAGAGCGGATCGGACGCGCCGCCCGGAAGCACCCGCATCAGCACGCCTGACATCGCCATCGAGGCGACGGCAGGCGCCGGGTCGCGGGCCGACATGAGCTTGATCATCTCGGCGCCGATGCGTTCGCGCGACAGCCCTTCGATCCCCTCGGCCAGACCGGCGCAGGCGGCGAGGCCATCGGCGTCGATGCCCCCCTCGGGGTCGCCGTACCAGGCGTGAAAGCGAAAGAACCGCAGGATGCGCAGGTAATCCTCGCGAATGCGCTCCTCGGCCTCGCCGATGAACCGCAGCCGATGCGCGGCCAGATCGCCAAGACCGGTGCCCAGCGGATCGGCCACATGGCCCCGCGCGTCGGCATAGAGCGCGTTCATGGTGAAATCGCGCCGCGCCGCGTCCTCGGCGATGTCGTGCGAGAACGCGACGGTAGCGCGCCGCCCGTCGGTCTCCACGTCGCGGCGAAAGGTCGTGACCTCGATCGGCGTGCCACGCGCCACGACGGTGATGGTGCCGTGGTCGATCCCGGTAGGCACAGGTTTGAGACCCGCCGCGCGCGCCAGCTCCATCACCCGCTCGGGGCGGGCGTCGGTGGTGAGATCGAGATCCGAGACCGGCGAGCCGAGCAGCGCGTTGCGCACGCAGCCGCCCACGAACCAGGCTTGGTGACCCGCCTCCTCCAGCATCTGCGTCACGGCCCGGGCCGGCGCACCCGTGAGCCAGTCCGCCTCGATCCGTTCGGTCATTCTTGGGTCATCCTCTCGGCCAGGCTACGCAGCATTCGTGCGGTGGCGCCCCAGATATAAAACGGGCCCCACGGTACCACATAGTAGTGCCGCCGACGTCCCTGCCAACGTCGTCCTTCTATACGAAAGCAATATGGGTCGATGACATGTGCCAATGGTACCGAGAACACCTCGGCCACCTCGCCTACCTCAGGCACCGGGTCGAAACGCCCGCGCAGCAGGCCCACCACCGGCGTCACCGAGAACCCCGTCACCGTCTCATGCGGCGGCAGCGTGCCCAGCACCTCGACCCGGTGCTCCGGCAACCCAATCTCCTCGCGCGCCTCGCGCAGCGCCGCCCCCACCGGTCCGTCGTCACCGGGATCGACCTTCCCCCCCGGAAACGCGATCTGCCCCGGATGATGACGAAGCTTGGCCGAACGCTTGGTCAACAGCAGGCGGGGCACCCCGCCATCCAGATGCACGACGACGAGCACCCCCGCCTGCCGCAGCACCCGCCCCTCGGGGACCGGCAGGCGCGGGTCGATGTCATAATCCGACGACACGTCGCCCGAGCGCGTCAGCGCCCGGACGAGCCGTGCCTCGATGTCGGTGTCAGGCCCGTCCACCGGCCCGTCCACCGGCGGCCTTGTCCTCACCGGCGCCCTTGGCATCGGGACCTTCCGTCGCCTCGAAACCCAGCGTGTTGGGCGCGAACTCGTAATGCGAGCCGCAGAACTGGCAGTCGGCGGTGACGATGCCTTCGTCGGTGGTCATGTGGGTGATGTCCTTGGCCGAATAGATCGACAGGCTCTGTCGCACCTTCGCCTCCGAACAGGTGCAGCCGAACTGCACCGGCTGCGCGTCGAATACACGCGGCTCCTCTTCGTGGAACAGCCGCACCAGAAGCTCGGTCGGCGACAGGCTCGGACCGATCAGCTCCAGCTCGTCCACCGTGTCGAGCAGGATGTTGGCGCGACGCCAGCTCTCGCCCTCGTCCTCGTCGAGGATGTCGGCGGCCTCCAGAAGCCCGCCCTCGCCGGAGCCGCCCTCCGGATTGGCGAAGGGCGAGGCTTTCGGCATCTTTTGCAGCATCACGCCGCCCGCGCGCCAGCTCTCGCCCCGGCCCGGCTCGGTCGACTTGCCGAAACTGAGCGAGAACCGGGTCGGCAGCTGTTCGGACTGCGCGAAATAGGTTTCGGCGCAGGAGGCCAGCGAATCTCCGGTGATCGGCGTGATCCCTTGATAGGGCGCGGTGCCCTGTCCCTGATCGATCAGGATCGCGAAATACCCCTTGCCGATGAGCGAATAGGGCTCAGCCCCTTCCTCCAATCGGCTTTCGTCGAAGCTGGCCCAGGCGCGAACGCGACCCGGCGCGCCCTCTTCGGTGGGGGCGTAGTAATCGGTGGCGATGAGCCGGGCGGGCCCGTCGCCGCGCACCTGAAGCGACAGCTTCCAGCGCAGCTTGACCGTCTGGCCGATCAGCGCCGTGAGCAGCGCCATTTCGGCCACCAGCGCCTCGATCTGCGCGGGGTAGTCGTGCTGCTCCAGAACCCGGTCGAGCACGCCATCGAGACGCGCGACCCGGCCACGGATGTCGGACTGGTCGAGCTGGAAGGGCAGGACGGTGTCGTCCCAGGCAATGCGGGCGCCGAGGCTCATGGGGTTTCCTTGCGTGTCGGGGATGGGCATACCGCGACCATATAGGAAGCTTGTCGGGAGACAAAAAGGGATGATCCGGCGCTATGGCGAACAGGTGCGGCGCGGCCAGAGATACCGGCTGCGCACCGGGGTCTACGCGATTCTCGAACGCGGCGGCGATCTGCTGCTGACTTGCAAGGACGACGACCCCACCGATATCCAGCTTCCCGGCGGCGGCATCGATCCGGGCGAAAGCCCGACGCAGGCGCTGCACCGCGAGGTCTTCGAAGAAACCGGTTGGCGCATCGCGGCTCCGCGCCGTCTGGGCGCGTTTCGCCGTTTCGTCTTCATGCCCGATTACGACATGTGGGGCGAAAAGCTGTGCCACATCTATACCGCCCGCCCGGTGCGCCCGCACGGCGCCCCAACCGAACCGGGGCACCGCGCCCTGTGGATGCCGATGCGGGAGGCCGCACCCCGCTTGGGCAACGCGGGCGACCGCGCCTTCGCGCAGGCCTTTGCCGAGGGTCGTGCGCGCGTTGCGCGCGACAGCGCCTTGGGCAGCGCGCGCCCTGCGCTTGCCCCAAGGGCCGAAAGCCTTTAACGCACGCCCCTGAACGCCCATACGGAGAATGCCCATGGCCGCCCAGCCCGCCCCGAAGAAGGTCGTCCTCGCCTATTCCGGCGGCCTCGACACCTCGATCATCCTGAAATGGCTGCAGACCGAATACGGCTGCGAGGTGGTGACCTTCACCGCCGATCTCGGTCAGGGTGAGGAGCTGGAGCCCGCGCGCAAGAAGGCCGAGATGATGGGCGCCACGAGCATCCATATCGAGGATCTGCGCGAGGAGTTCGTGCGCGACTTCGTTTTCCCGATGTTCCGCGCCAACGCCCTTTACGAGGGTCTGTACCTGCTGGGCACCTCGATCGCCCGGCCGCTCATTTCCAAGCGTCTCGTGGAGATCGCCGAGGCCGAGGGCGCCGACGCCGTGGCGCATGGCGCCACCGGCAAGGGCAACGATCAGGTCCGTTTCGAGCTCGCGGCCTACGCGCTCAACCCCGAGATCAAGGTGATCGCGCCGTGGCGTGAATGGGACCTGACCTCGCGCACCAAGCTTCTGGAATTCGCCGAACAGAACCAGATCCCGATCGCCAAGGACAAGCGCGGCGAGGCGCCCTTCTCGGTCGACGCGAACCTGCTGCACACCTCTTCCGAGGGCAAAGTGCTTGAGGATCCTGCCGACGAGGCGCCCGAATACGTCTATCAGCGCACCGTCGCACCCGAGGATGCCCCGAACGAGCCCGAGATCGTCGAGATCGGCTTCGAAAAGGGCGACGCGGTCTCGATCAATGGCGAGGCGATGAGCCCCGCCACGATCCTGACCAAGCTCAACGAGCTGGGCGGCAAGCATGGCGTCGGCCGCCTCGATCTCGTGGAGAACCGCTTTGTGGGCATGAAGTCGCGCGGCATCTACGAGACGCCCGGCGGCACGGTCCTGCTCGAGGCGCACCGTGGCATCGAGCAGATCACGCTCGACAGCGGCGCGGGCCACCTCAAGGATTCGATCATGCCGCGCTATGCCGAGCTGATCTACAACGGCTTCTGGTTCAGCCCCGAGCGCGAGATGCTGCAGGCGTTGATCGACAAGAGCCAGGAGCATGTCACCGGCACGGTGCGGCTCAAGCTCTACAAGGGTTCGGCCCGCACCATTGCCCGCTGGTCGGATCACAGCCTCTACTCCGAGGCCCATGTGACCTTCGAGGAGGACGCCGGTGCCTATGATCAGGTCGATGCCAAGGGCTTCATCCAACTCAACGCGCTGCGCCTCAAGCTTCTGGCCGCGCGCAATCGCCGGGTGAAGTGAGCGATCGGGCGCCGGGCCTTCGGGCGCGGCGCCCCTCCCGCCTCCGGGATTTGAGTATTTGAAGAGTAAAGTGGACCCGGTCACGCCCGGATCACACAGCCTTGTCTTGCGGCCCCCCCGCCTTGCGTCAGCATGGCAGAGGCAGACAGGGAGTTTCGCCATGACACGCCGCCCCATCCATATCCTCGCCGCCATGCTGGCTCTTGCTGCCCCCATGGCCTCGGCCCAATCCAGCCGGACCATCACCGTCGCCGGCGGCTGTTTCTGGTGCGTCGAGGCCGATTTCGAGAAGGTCCCCGGCGTGATCGAGGCGGTCTCGGGCTTTGCGGGCGGCGCGACCCAAGCCCCCACCTACGAGCAGGTAACGGCGGGCGGCACCGGGCATTACGAGGTGGTCGAGATCACCTATGATCCCGGCAAGGTGAGCGCGCGACAGCTCTATGACCTGTTCTTCCGCTCGATTGACCCGACCGATGCGGGTGGGCAATTCTGCGATCGCGGCCCTTCCTACCGCACCGCGATCTTCGCCGACGGAGAGGACAAGGCCGCGGCGCAGGCCGCCAAGCAGGCGGCGGGGGCGGCGCTGGGCCGCGAGATCGTCACGCCGATCCTGAACGACGCGCCCTTCTACCCCGCCAGCGACTACCATCAGGACTATTACAAGAGCGCCGAACGCCTCGCCGTCTCCTCGGTCGGGCTGTTCGTGCCGAAATCCGAGGCCTATCAGCGCTACCGCAAGGGCTGTGGCCGCGACGCGACCGTGCGCGCGCTCTGGGGGGACGACGCGCCCTTCGCGAAATAGACCCTAGAACGAGGCGATCAGGCTCTCGTGGCGCGCGACGAAGTCCTCGCGCACGTCTCGCGGCGATCTCAGCCGGATTTCGAAGCGCGCAGCGAGGTCGCGGTCGAGCCGCCCGAACAGCCGATCGGCCTCTGCTTCCGAGAAGCCCGCGATGCGCACCGCCTCGAGCCAGGCCGAGATCCTGTCGGCCCGCTTGATCCGGCGCTTCAACTCGGCGGGCAGCGCCGCCGGCAGGCCGAAGCGCAGGTGGATCGCCGCCGTCAGCCGCGCGTCGAGCGCGGCATAGCCCGGCCCCACCGCCGTCTTCACCGGAGAGATCATGTCGCCGATCACGTATTCGGGCGCGTCGTGCAAGAGCGCCGCCAACCGGTCGCGTGCCCCGGCGCCGGGATGGCAATGCGTGAATATTTCCTCGACCAGCAGCGAGTGCTCGGCCACCGAATAGGCGAAATCGCCCCGCGTCTGCCCGTTCCAACGCGCCACGAAGGCCAGACCATGCGCGATATCCGCGATCTCCACATCCATCGGAGTCGGGTCCAACAGGTCGAGCCTGCGCCCCGATAGCATCCGCTGCCATGCGCGCGTGGCTCGGCTCACGGCAACACCGTCAAATCGTCCGCGAACCGCGCGAGATAGCGCTCGGTGCGCCCGGCACCGCGCAGATGTGTCCATGCAAGAGCCCGCGCGGCCCCCGGCTCTGCCATCGGGCCGCGCCCTGGGCTGGGACGTGGGCGATCGGGGAAATGCCGGTCCATGAACCGGGCCAGCGCCTTGGCGAACTGCGGTGGAAGCCGGTTCTCCGGGTCGGCCCACGGCTTCGCCGGGCCGATGAAATGCACCACATGGGTGTCGATCATCGCCTCGAACAGCCGCGAGGACCGCGTGTACTGCCAATTCCAGACCGGCGCGATCTCGGCCCAATCCCCCTGCAACACCGCATTGAGCAGGGTCTGATCCTTGTGGCGCATCCGCCCCGCGTGCTTCTGGCCGAACTCCAGAGCGCGCGCGAGCACCCGCGCCTCGCGCCAAGCGGCCACATCGATCAACATCACGCCGGCGTTGAAATAGGCCCCGTTCGGCAGGCCGAGAGCCTTGAGGTCCGGGGCATGACGACCGGGCGTGCGCCATTGCTGGTTGTCGCGCACCGCCGCCGCAGGACGCCCGCCGAGATCCAGCTTCAGCAATGCGCCGAAATCACCACCGCGCAGGTAGATGTCGCTGTCGAGATAAAGGATGCGGTCATACTCCTTCGACAGGGCCTCGGGCACGGCCAGCCGCAGGTAGGTCGACACGGTGCGCCGCGCATCGAGACCGAAGCCGTCGAACATGCCACCCGCGTCGATCACGCAATGCCGCAGGCCGAGATCCGGCGGCAGGTCGAGCGGCGTGTCGGCACAGATGACGATGTCGAAATCCCGCTCCGGCGCCAAAGCCGCGACCTGCATCGCCGCGAACGCGGCATAGGGCAGGTAGTTGTCGTCGCAGCAGAATACCACCGCCCGGCGATGCCGCGCCGCCCGGTCGCTTTCGACACTCACTTCCATCCGCACTCTCCCCCGACCGGCCCCGCGGCGCTAGCACGCGGCACCGCCTCGCTTCAATGTCGCCGAGATTGCCAGCTCAAGGCCCCGATGCTACGCCAGAGACAAGGTTTTCCCTCGATTGCGCAAGGAGGCCGTCATGGCCGAGGACCATATCGTCAAGGACATCGCCCTCGCCGCATACGGCCGCAAGGAAATCGACATCGCCGAGACCGAGATGCCGGGGTTGATGGCGCTGCGGGCGGAATATGGGCCGAGCCAGCCCCTGAAGGGCGCGCGCATCGCAGGCTCGCTGCATATGACGATCCAGACCGCGGTGCTGATCGAGACGCTTCTGGCGCTGGGGGCCGACGTGCGCTGGGCCTCGTGCAACATCTTCTCGACGCAGGACCACGCGGCGGCGGCCATCGCGGCAGGCGGCACGCCGGTCTTCGCGGTCAAGGGCGAGAGCCTCAAGGAGTACTGGGCCTATACCGACCGGATCTTCGATTTTGACGAAGGCGCGAACCTGATCCTCGACGACGGCGGCGATGCCACGATGTATATCCTCATGGGCGCGCGGGTCGAGGCCGGGGAGACCGGCCTTCTTGACCTGCCGAGCTCGGACGAGGAGGTCTGCCTCTTCGGCCAGATCCGCAAGCGGCTCGACCAAAGCCCCGGCTGGTTCACCCGGCAACGCGACGCGATCCGGGGCGTCTCAGAAGAAACGACGACCGGCGTGCACAGGCTCTACGAGTTGCACAGGACGGGGCTGCTGCCCTTTCCGGCGATCAATGTGAACGACTCCGTCACCAAGTCCAAGTTCGACAACAAATATGGCTGCCGCGAAAGCCTCGTCGACGGCATCCGGCGTGCCACCGATACGATGATGGCGGGAAAGGTCGCGGTGGTCTGCGGTTACGGCGACGTGGGCAAGGGATCGGCGGCGTCTCTGCGCGGTGCGGGCGCAAGGGTGAAGGTCACCGAGGTCGATCCGATCTGCGCGCTGCAGGCGGCGATGGACGGCTATGAGGTGACGCTTCTCGAGGATGAGGTCGCGACGGCAGATATCTTCGTCACCACAACCGGCAACCGCGACGTGATCCGCATCGAGCACATGCGCGAGATGAAGAACATGGCCATCGTCGGCAACATCGGCCATTTCGACAATGAGATTCAGGTGGCCAGCCTGCGCAACCACAAGTGGACCAACATCAAGGATCAGGTCGACATGATCGAGATGCCCTCCGGCAATTCGATCATCCTGCTCTCCGAAGGACGGCTGTTGAACCTCGGCAATGCCACGGGCCATCCGTCCTTCGTGATGTCGGCGAGCTTCACCAATCAGGTGCTGGCGCAGATCGAGCTCTGGACAAAGGGCGACGATTACCGCCCCGGCGTGTTCATCCTGCCCAAGGCGCTCGACGAAAAAGTGGCGCGCCTGCATCTCGAGCGGGTCGGGGCCAGGCTCACCGAGCTGCGCCGCGAGCAGGCGGAGTATATCGGCGTTGCGGTCGACGGGCCGTTCAAGCCCGACCACTACCGTTACTGATTGCCGGGCATGACCACCGCACCCCCATCATGGCGCCGACGCGCTGCGCTCGCAGGTGGCTTGGCACTGGCCGCTGGCTGGGTGATCGGCGCGCCCCGGCTGTTTTCTGGGAGCAGTGCGCTCTCGTTTCGCGACCTCCCCCGTCTGCCAGGCTTTCGCGCGCTCGACGCGGCAGGCGCGGTGAGTGCGGGAGCGCAATCGGCCTTCATCGGCATCGATGCCGCTCCTCAGGCGTCCAACCGCGTGACACAGCGCGAAGCCCTGCGCGCGACCCCCTGTGCGGCCCTGTTTGGCGATTGGCCCAAAGGCGGCGCCGTACCGTTGGCCTATTTCACCGACTACAACTGCCCCAATTGCCGGGTCTTCGAGACGCGGCTCGCAAACTTCGAGGCTGGCAACGCCGGGGCGATCCGCATAATCCGGCACGAGTTTCCGCTGCTCGGCCCACCATCGGTGACGGCAGCGCGTGCGGTACTGGCCGCAGAAATGCAGGGTCGCTACGACGCGATGCATGCGAGGCTGATCAGTACGAGACTGGTAAGCGATCGAGCCCTCATGGGCGCGATTGCCGAAGATGTGGGTCTCGATGCTGCGCGACTCTTACGCGACATGGACGCGCCGGAGGTCGACCGGCATCTTGCCCGCAGCAAGGCGTTGGCCGATCTTTTCGGCTTTTACGGAACGCCTGGCGCGGTTCTCGGACGCACCGCCTTTATGGGAGCGATCCCCGAAGCCACCTTCGTGGCTCTGGTCGAGGAGGAGGCGTCACTTTCTCCGCTCGACTGCGATTGATGCGCGTAGAGCGTTAACAGAGTGCGGGCGATTGGAGACGAGTTCTCCCTAAGCCTTTGTTGCGTCGAATCGGCAGGCACCCTATCGCTTCTCCTGTCGGCCAGGATGGCCAGACCCCAGAGTTTCAAGGTTCCGCCGGGTGGGAGTCCGCGGGTGAAACGGGGGTGCTGGCAAGGATGGTCGGCCCCCCGGAACCCCCTCAGAACAGCCCGAGCACCAGCCCCATCGTGGCGCAGCCCAGCGCCGCATAGCCGCCGTCGATCACCGCGAGCGACCAGGGCCGGTTCGAATAGCCGACGTTCAGCGTGATCCAGGGTGCGATGAACAGCCCGCCGATGGTCAGCCCACCGAAAAAGCCCCCCACCGCGCTGTCGATCCCCGCGAGGCCGAAGCCATAGCGCATCGTCGCGGCGATGATCAGCATCGCGATGAACGACACGAGGTAGGGCAGCGGCGAGCCTGCGTTCTCGGGCTGGCCATCCGCGCCCACCGCGATGCCCGAGGCCGCCATCCAAGGCTTGGCCAGTGTCATGTACCAGGCTGCGCCCAGCGCGAAAGACGCCAGCGCCGCCAGCAGGATCGAAAGTATCGCCATCCGTGGTCCCTCCGGGGTTTTGCCCCAGCATGGCCCGGATGGCGCGATCGCGCTATGCCTCGGTCAGAGATCCCGCCAGTTCGTGGATCACGCGCCACTCATCCTCGGAGACCGGCTGCACCGACAGGCGCGAATTGTTGACCAGCACCATCTGCGACAGGCGGGGCTCCGACTTGATCTCGTCGAGGCTCACTTCGCGGCCCAGCTTGTAGAGCGCGCGGATGTCGACGCACTCCCAGCGCGGGTCACCCGCCTTGCTGTCGGGATGGACCGTGGCACAAACCTCGACCACGCCCACCGCCGCCTTGCCGATGTTGGAGTGGTAGAAGAAGCCGCGATCGCCGATTTCCATCTCGCGCATGAAGTTGCGGGCCTGGTAGTTGCGGATCCCGTCCCACTCCTCGCCCTCATCTCCCTTGGCGACCTGACTGTCCCACGACCAGACGTTCGGCTCGGATTTGAACAGCCAATAGCGCATTAGCCGATCACCTTCTTCCAAGCGCGGATCTCGACGCTCTCGAACAGGCCCGCACGCGCATAGGGATCGTTCTCGGCCCAATCGCGCGCCGCGGCCATGTCGGCCACATCGAGGATCACGAGCGAGCCGTCCATGTCGCCGCCCTTGCCGAGGAACGGCCCGGCCATCAGCACCACGCCGGTGGCTTCGATGTATTCCAGATGCGCGTCGCGGGTATCCTTGCGGACCTGCAGCGCACCGGGCTTGTCGCGGGTGATGATTGCAAAGCTCATTCTCGTTCCTCCTTGAGGGGTCTGTTGATCAGCGCGTCGAGTGCCTGAAGCGGCGTGAGATCGCCCGCGACCATGCGCGCGGTCACGGCCGAGATCGGCAGGTCGAGGCCGCGCGCGGCGGCAAGATCGGTGACGGCGCGCGCGGTGGCGGCGCCTTCGACGGTCGTATGACTGTCGAAGGCCGCGCCACGGCCCAGCGCCAAGCCATAGCGGTAGTTGCGCGACAGCTCGGACGAGCAGGTCAGCACCAGATCGCCAAAGCCTGACAAGCCCATCAGCGTCTCGGGCCGCGCGCCCAAGGCGCCGGCGAGCCGCTGCATCTCGGCAAAGCCGCGCGTCATCAGCGCCGCGCGGGCGCTGTCGCCCAAGCCTGCGCCAATGCAGGCGCCGCAGGCGATGGCGATGACGTTCTTGAGCGCGCCGCCCAGCTCCGCGCCGATCACATCCGCCGTGCGGTAGAGCCTGAGGCTCGGCGTCGAGAGCGCGTGCTGCAGGGCCGCGCCACAGGCCTCATCGGCGCAGCCCAGCGTCAGCGCGGTGGGAAGCCCGCGCGCAATGTCGGCGGCAAAGCTCGGACCGGTGAGCAGCGCGGGCGTGGCCGAGGGCACGGCCTCGGCGATGATCGCGGTCTGGCCGGTGAGGGTGGTCAAGTCGATGCCCTTGGCGCAGGCGACGAGCACCTTGCCCGAAAGCGCCTGCGCATGCTCGGCCACGAAGCCGCGCGTGGCCTGCGCGGGCAGCGCCAGCAGGATCGTGTCGCAGGCGAACAGGGTCGAGAGATCCGACACCGGGTCGATCTGCACCGGAAGATCGATCTCGGGCAACCGTTCCGCCCGCCGGGTGGCGCGCATCCGATCCACCGCCTCGGCGTCGCGGGCCCAGAGCGTTACCTCCCGCCCCGCCTGCGCCAGCGTCACGGCGAGCGCCGACCCGAAGGCCCCCGCCCCTGCAATCCCGATCCTCATATACAGACCCTCATGCCTTGGCCCCCTTGCGGCCCGATCCGATCATCGGCGCGGCATCCCTGTCGAGCGGCCAGCGCGGGCGCGCCGACAGATCCAGACCATCCGCCTCGCCCGCCGCCAGCCGCGCCAGCCCCGCATGGGCGATCATCGCCGCATTGTCGGTGCACAGCGCGAGGGGCGGCGCGGTAAAGGCCACCCCGGCCTTGGCGCAGACCTCGGTGAGCGCGGCACGGATCGGCCCGTTCGCCGCCACACCGCCCGCCACGGCAAAGGCCGGGCGCTCGGGCGACAGTTCGAGATAGAGCGCCAGCGCCCGCCGGGTCTTTTCGCGCAGGATCTCGACCACCGCCTTTTGGAACGCCGCCGCGAGATCGGCGCGCGCCACCCGCGTCAGACCACCCGCCGCGGCCATTTCGGCATCGCGCGCCCGCAGGAGGGCCGTCTTTAGCCCCGAGAAGGACATGTCACAGCCGGGCCGATCGAGGAGCGGACGCGGCAGGGAAATGCGATCCGCGTCGCCGCTCCGCGCCTCGGTCTCGACCGCAGGGCCGCCGGGTTGCGGCAGGCCCAAGAGCCGCGCGGTCTTGTCGAAGGCCTCGCCGGGCGCGTCGTCGATGGTGCCGCCGAGGCGGCGAAAGCTGTCTTCGCCCTCGACCACCAGAAACTGGCAATGCCCGCCCGACACCAGCAGCATCAGATAGGGAAAATCGAACCCGTCGGTCAGCCGCGGCGTCAGCGCGTGCCCAGCGAGATGGTTCACCCCGATCAAGGGCAGGCCCGTGGCCGCCGACAGCCCCTTGGCCAGCATCACCCCCGACAGCACGCCGCCGATAAGACCGGGACCGGCGGTCACCGCGATCCCATCGAGATCGCCAAGGCTCAGGCCCGCCTCGTCCAGCGCCGCCTCGACGCAGTGGTCGAGCACCTCGGCATGGGCCCGCGCCGCGATTTCAGGAACGACGCCGCCGAAGGCCGCATGCAGATCGGTCTGGCCGCGCACCACCGAGGACAGGACCGTGGCCCGCCCCTCCGACTGACGCACCACCGCCGCCGCGCTGTCGTCGCAGCTCGATTCAATGCCGAGAATGTTGAGTGTGGCCATGTCCGCCCCGCTTGCGCCCGCGCCTGTCGCAGCTACCATCCCGGCTCGATCTGAACAATGCCGCGCGGGGCCGTCGGTACCGGGCCGAGAGGGGGCGTCATGACCGATCCGATCCTGCTGCTGACCCGGCCCGAAGCGGCGGCGCGGCGTTTTCTGGCCGAATTGGAGGTCGCGGCGGGGCGGCATCTGCAAGCGGTGATCGCCCCCCTGCTGCGGATCGACGAGATGACGCCGCCCCGCCCCGCAACATCGCCCGCCGGGCTGATCCTGACCTCCGAGCGCGGCGCCCGGGGGGCGGCGCGGATGGGCTATGTGGGCCTGCCCGCCTGGTGCGTCGGGCCGCGCACCGCGCAGGCCGCGAAGGCCGCGGGTCTGGAGCCGCTCGCAGGCGGCGGCACGGCCGAGACGCTGCTCGCCGCGATCCTCGCCGCCCCCGACACAGGTCCGCTTTTGCACCTGCGCGGCGATCACCAGCGCGGTGAGCTGGTGGCACGGCTGCGCGCGGCGGGACGCGACTGCGCGGAGGCGTTGGTCTATGCCCAGACCGCCCGGCCGCTCTCGGACGAGGGCCGTGCGCTGCTTGATGGCACCGCCCCGGTGGTCGCCCCTGTGTTTTCACCGCGCAGCGCCGCGCTGCTTGCCGGATGCGCCCCCGTGGCGGCCCCGCTGGCGCTGGTCGCGATCAGCGCGGCGGCGGCCCGACCTCTCGCGCCGCTCAAGGCGAGGGTCACACAGGCCACACGCCCCGAGGCGATTGCCATGATCGACGCAACCCTAGAGGCCCATGCGACGTTCGGTTCCATGGAGCATTCCCGTGGCAGCGGCGCTTGAGGCGACGCACGGGGCGGGCTAGGGTCTGCAAATGCTGCGGCGGCATGGAAAATTCCGGCGCGATCGGGGACGGAAGGGACAGGGTTTTGGCACGAAAGACGACAGGCACCCCCGGCAGGCCGGCCGGTACGAAACCGGGCGCGCCATCGCGCCCCGGCACCCCCGGGGCAAGCGACACGCCCGCCGTAACGGACGCGACGGGCAAACCAATGCCCGGAACCGGCGATACGCCCGCGTCCACCGGGACCAGTCCGACGCAAGCCGCGCCTGCCCAGGCGGACACCGGCTCCGACGCAAACAAGGCCGCCACCGACAACGCCCCCAAGGCGTCCACGCCGCCCCGCGCCGCGAGCGCTGCGGTCGATCTCGGCACCACCGGGACATCGGACAAGACAAGCGGTCGGGCCTCTGGCCAAGCGAGCGGCGCGACCACGGGTGCCGCCGGTGCGATGCCTGCGGTCAAGCGCACGCCGCGTCTTGGTGAAGAGGTCGAAGGCGAGACCAAGAGCGCACCGAAGGCGGACGCGACCCCCGCCCGCACAGGTGCCAGCGACCCGAGCGCCGCTGACAAATCGTCCGGTGACGCCACCACCGCCCGCCCGGTCCCGCCGCGAAGCAACGCCCAATACAGCGATCCGCCCGAGGCCCCGAGCAAGGCGTCGAGCTTTGGCGCCGGTTTGCTCGGCGGTCTGATCGCCGCGGCGCTGGGCCTCGGCGCGGGCTGGCTCTGGCTTGATCAAAGCTCGCGCACGGAGGCTTTCGACACCCGGCTCGGCACGCTTGAGCGCGAGATCGCGCCCCTGTCCGATGGCCTCGATGGCCTTCGGGGCGAAACCGAAGCCGATCTGAGCGCCATTGACGCGCGGCTTGGCACCACCGAATCCGGTCTGGCCGAGATCGGCACCCAAATCGCGGCGTTCGAGACCCGTCTTGTCGAGGCCGAGAACAGCGCCGGGCCCGACGGCACGCTGGCGCGTGAGGCCGTTGCCCGCTGGCAGGCCGAGGTCGATGCGCTGCGCGCCGATCTGGAGCGGCAGGCGCAGGAGATCGCCACCATGGCAGAGCGCGCCGCTCAAGAGGTTGCCGCCGCCGGGCGCACCGCCGAGGAGATCGAAGCCGAGGCCGCCGCCGTCGCCGCCCGCGCCCGCGCCCGTGCCACGCTCGCCGAAATCGAGGCGGCGCTGGAGACGGGCGAGCCTTACCCGGAGCTGCTCGAAGAGCTGCAGGCCACCGCGCCCGCCGATATCCCGGCGGCGCTGACCGGCCCCGCCGCCGAAGGCGTGGCCAGCCGCGCCGAGCTGATCGAGGCCTTTCCCGAGCCCGCCCGCGCGGCGCTGGCCACCGCGCGGCGCGAGGGCCTGTCCGGCGAAGAGGGCGGCCGCGTCGCGGGCTTCTTCCGCGATACGCTGCAACTTCGCTCCACCGCCCCCGGCGATGGCACGACCACGGATGCCACGCTGTCGCGCGCCGAGGCCGCGCTGCGCGACGGCCGCCTGACCGAGGCGCTCTCCGAGATCGAGGCGCTGCCCGAGCCGGTGCGCGAGGTGCTGTCCGACTGGATCACCCCGGCCCGGACCCGCGCCGAGGCGCTCGCCGCCGCCGATACCCTGTCGCAATCCCTGACCGAGAACTGAGGCGCCGCACATGCTCCTGTCCCTGATCAAGATCCTGGTCTTCGTTGCCGCCGTCGCCGGCCTCACTTGGGGTGCCGCGCGGCTCACCGATGTGACCGGCGGGGCCGAGATCGCCATGGCGGGCTACGAGGTCACCCTCGGGCCGCTCCAGCTGGTGCTGGCCATCGCGCTCCTTGCCCTTCTCGGCTGGCTCCTGTTCAAGACGCTCGGCCTGCTGCTCGCGCTCTTGCACTTCATCAACGGCGACGACACCGCCGTCAGCCGCTGGTTCTCGCGCTCGCGCGAACGCAAGGGTTACAAGGCTCTGGCCGACGGCATGATCGCGCTCGCTTCGGGCGAAGGCGAGACGGCGATGGCCAAGGGCCGCAAGGCGCAACGCTACCTGCGCCGCCCCGAGATCACCTCGATCCTCGTGGCGCAGGGTGCCGAGCTGACGGGTGACCGCAAGACCGCCGAGAGCGCCTACCGCGAGCTGGTACAGATCGACCGCACCCGCTTTGTCGGCATTCGCGGCCTGATGCGCCAGCGTCTGGCCGAGGGCGACACCGACACGGCGATGAAGCTTGCGCAGAAGGCCTTCGAGCTGAAGCCGCGCCACGTCGAGACGCAGGACACGCTGCTGCGGCTGCAGGCCGACGCGCATGACTGGTCCGGTGCCCGCGCCACGCTCGACGCCAAGCGCCGCTCCGGCAGCCTGCCGCGCAACGTGGCCAAGCGGCGCGACGCGGTGCTGGCCCTGTCCGAGGCGCGCGACGTGATCGACGAGACGGCAAGCATCGAGATGCGCGAGAAGGCGATCGAGGCCAACCGGCTTTCGCCAGACCTGATCCCCGCCGCAGTCATGGCCGCGCGCAGCTACCTCGCCGTCGGCAACACCCGCTATGCCACCCGCGTGATCCGCAAGGCCTGGGAGGCCGAGCCGCATCCCGATCTCGCGCAGGCCTTTGCCGAAATCGCCCCCGAAGAGGACGCACAAGCACGGGTCAAACGGTTCTCGGTTCTGGTCAAGGCGCGTCCCGAGCACGCCGAGACCCGGATGCTCGAGGCCGAGCTTCTGATCGCGGCCGAGCAGTTCAACGAGGCGCGCCGCGCTCTGGGCGACCTCGTCGAGACCGATCCGACCTCGCGCGTGCTCACGCTCATGGCCGCGATCGAGCGGGGCCGTGGCGCCGACGACGCGGTGGTGCGCGGCTGGCTGGCACGGGCGCTGACTGCGCCGCGTGGCCCGCAGTGGGTCTGCGAGAACTGTCACAACGTGCATCCGCATTGGGAGCCGGTCTGCACCAACTGTCACGCCTTCGATACGCTGGCCTGGACCCGCCCGGTCGAAGGCGGCACGACGCTGCCGCGCGGCACCGAGATGCTGCCGCTGATCGTCGGTGGCGGCGTCGGCCGGGCCGCCGAGGCCCCGGTGCCGGCGGTACGCGAAGCGGCGTCGACCGCCACCCCCCTGCCCGCCCGTGAGACCACGTCCCCCGCGAACGATGGCTCCGCCGTGGCCGAGGCCGAGATCGTCGGTCCCGAGACGGTGGCAGACTCCGACAGGACCGAGGCCGAGGCCATGTCGACGGCGCGAAAATAGCCCTTTTCCCGCCGCCGCCCGGGTGCTAAGAGGCGCCCGGGCGCCGCTGTAGCTCAGCTGGTAGAGCACGTCATTCGTAATGATGGGGTCGGGGGTTCGAGTCCCTTCAGCGGCACCACCGCACAAGCGGTCAGACGAAAAAGGCGCGCCCTCGGGCGCGCCTTTTCTGTTCCAAAGAACTATTCTCAGCGCGGGCTGCGCTTGGCGAGGATGCGTTGCAGGGTCCGGCGGTGCATGCCCAGACGCCGCGCCGTCTCGCTCACGTTGCGGTCGCACAGCTCATAGACCCGCTGGATATGCTCCCAGCGCACGCGGTCGGCGCTCATCGGGTTCTCGGGCGGCGGCGGCAGCGCGTCGCCGCGTGCCAGGAGCGCGTTGGTTACCTCGGTCGCATCGGCAGGCTTCGACAGATAGTCGGTCGCACCGATCTTGACCGCAGCGACGGCGGTGGCGATGGCGCCGTAGCCTGTTAGCACCACGATCCGCGCCTCGGGGCGGCTCTCGCGCAGCGCCTCGACCACGTCGAGCCCGTTGCCGTCCTCGAGCCGCAGATCGACCACCGCATAGGCGGGCGGAGATTGGGTGGCGATGCGCCGCCCTTCTTCGACCGTGCCCGCCAGCGTCACCGCGAAGCCGCGCTTTTCCATCGCCTTGCCGAGACGCTTGAGAAAGGTCTCGTCGTCATCGACGAGCAGCAGGCTCGGGTCCGGGCCGAGATCGATGGTCTCTGCGTTCATGGACAGATCTCCTGTTTGGCGTCATCGAAACCTAGCCCCGCCCACCGCTGGGTCAATCCGCCGCCTCGACGAGGCAGGCGGTGCGCTGCGCCACCTCTTCGGGGCCGTCGTCGCGGCCGAAGAACTCGACCGTGCCAAGCCCCGGCAGCGCCAGATATGTCATCGTCTGGTGGTTCATCAGGTAGTAATCGGGATCGTCGTCGGCGCGGGCGTAGTAGGTCGAATAGGCCTTGGCCGCGGCGGCGATCTGGTCGTCGCTGCCCGACAGCCCGACCATGCGCGGGTGCATGTTGGCGGCGTAGTCGCCCATCACCTCGGGCGTGTCGCGCGCGGGATCGACGGTGATGAACACCGGCTGCGCGGTGATGCCGTGATCCTCGGCAAGAATGTCGACGGCGGCGGCGTTGCGCGCGTTGTCGACAGGGCAGACATCCGGGCAGGAGGTGTAGCCGAAGTAGATCAGGCTCGGCTCGGTGATGACATCCGCGTCGGTGACCTCTCGGCCCGCCCCGTCGAGCAGCGTGAACGGCCCACCGAGCCGGTCGAAGCCGCCCGCGACATTGCCGGTGCGGCAGGCCGCGAGCCGGTCCGAGGGGGCGAGGATCGTTGTGGCGATGAGCGCGCCGCCCATCAGGGTGACGACGATGCCGGCGGCGGCGAGGGCAACGGGGCGCTGCATGGAAACTCCTGAGAGACGGGCCTGAGACGAGGCGTGGGGCGGTCATGGGGCGGGGCGCCGCATTGATGGCGGCCTGGGCTCTGCCTATCAATGGTCCTCATTGACGCACAAGCCGGAGCCGCCCCTTGCCCCTTCCCGACACCGAGCTGGCGATGCTGCGCGATCTGGGCCGGCGCAACCGCGTGCGGCTCAAGACCCAGATCCTGCTGCGTTGGATCGCCGTAGTCGGCCAGACCGGGGCGGCACTCGTGGCGGCGCTGGTCTATGGGCTGGTGTTTCCCACCGGGCTGGTGGCGATCACCATCGGGGCCGCGGGCATCGCCAACCTGCTTGCCGCCTTTCTGCTGCCAGCGACGCGACGGCTGAGCGAGGGCGAATCCACCGCGATGCTGGTCTTCGACATCGCCCAGCTCTCGGTGCTGCTGTGGCTCACCGGCGGGCTCGACAATCCCTTCGCGCTCTTGATGCTGGCCCCCGTCACGATCTCGGCCACGATGTTGCGGCTGCCCGGCGTGCTGCTGGTGAGCGGGTTGGCGCTGGTCTCGGTGACGGTGCTGTGGCTGTGGAGCCTGCCGATCCTGTCGCCGCAGATGGTGGCAATGTCGCTGCCCGAACTGTCGCGATTCGGCTTCTGGCTGGCGCTGGCGATCGGCATCACCTTCATCGCGCTCTACGTGCGGCGCGTCACGCTCGAGATGCTCGCCATGGGCGACGCGCTGGCGGCAACGCAGCTGGCGCTAGCGCGCGAGCAGAAGCTTACCGACCTGGGCGGCGTCGTCGCGGCCGCCGCGCACGAGCTGGGCACGCCGCTGGCGACGATCACCCTCACCGCCGCCGAGCTGGCCGACGATCTTGCGGATCAGCCCGAGCGCGCCGAGGACGCGGCGCTGATCCGGGCCGAGGCGATGCGCTGCCGCGACATCCTGCGCTCCATGGGGCGGGCCGGCAAGGAAGACACGCATCTGCGCCAGGCCCCGCTCGAGGCGGTGGTGCGCGAGGCCGCCGAGCCGCATCTGGCGCGCGGCCGCGAGGTGGTGTTTGCCGTGGGCGCCGAGCCCGAGGCGACCGACAGCACCGAGGTGCAGCCGCTGATCCACCGCCGCCCCGAGATCGTGCACGGGCTGCGCAACCTGATCCAGAACGCGGTGGATTTCGCGGGCGAGCGGGTCGAGATCGACCTGTCGTGGACCCGCGACAGCATCATGGTGACGATCGAGGACGACGGGCCGGGGTTTCCGCCCGGCCTGATCGGTCGCATCGGCGATCCGTTCATGCGCTCGCGGCGCAGACCCGGCTACGAGGGCATGGGGCTGGGGCTGTTCATCGCCAAGACCTTGCTGGAGCGGTCCGGTGCGCGGCTGAGCTTTGCCAATGGCGGCGAGCGGCTGCGCGCCAGCGGCGCGGCGGCAGGCGGCGCGATCGTCATGGTCGCCTGGCCCCGTGAGACGCTCGAAGCGCAGCCCGTCACCGGGGCACCAAATCCGCATTTCCTCCCCTGAAGGGCCCTAATCCCTCGATAGGTACGGTTAACACACGATTAAGATTTCCTGCGCACTCTGGCCCGACACCCGTCACAGTCGCGTGGTCCGATGCCTTTGACACCTATCGCCTCACTTCTGATCATCGTCGTGGTATCGACCATTTCCGCGTCGGCCATCGTGATCTTTCTGACGTGGATGGCGCGCGGCGGTCAGGATCGGCGTGGGGCACCACGCGCGGCCCGCAGCGTGTTTCTGTTCGACGGCGATTGCCTGATCGATGCCAGCCTCTCGGCGCGACGCCTGCTCGATCGCCTCGAAGGCACCGGGACCGAACGCGACCTGCTTTGCGCCTTGCTCGAACACCGGTTTCCCGGGCTTGGGACCCGGCTCGAGACGATCGAGGGCGACGGGCGCTTCTGGCTCAAGGCGCGCGGCGGTCTGGGCCGGCTCGAGGTCGAGCATTGGAGCGGGTTGCTGCGCCTGACCCTCGATTCCGAAGGGGCGACGGAGGCACCGATCGACCCGATTGCCTTCGCGGCGTTGCAAGACGAGCTCGAAACACTGCGCTGCATCGGCGAGGACGCGCCGCAGCTGATCTGGAAGCTCGACGAGGCCGGGCGACTGAGCTGGGCCAACCGGGCCTACATGCGGCTGGTCGAGCGGCTGTCAGGCCCACCCGAGGGCGCGGCGGACTGGCCCCCCACCGATCTCTTCGACGATCCCGATTACGCGCCACTCGGCCGGGGCATGGAGAGCTGTCGCGTCAGCCTGATCCTGCCGCAGGAAGAACGCCGCTGCTGGTACGAGATCACCCGTCTGCAGCGCGGCTCCGAACAGGTGCATTTCGCGCTCGACGTCACCGGGATCGTCGAGGCCGAGCAGACCCGCCGCAAGTTCATCCAGACCCTGACCAAGACCTTTGCGCAGTTGGCCATCGGCCTTGCCATCTTCGACCGCGACCGCAAGCTGGTGATGTTCAACCCGGCGTTCCACGACCTGACCGGTCTGCCCACGGCCTTTCTCAGCTCGCGCCCGCAGGTGCAGACCGTGCTCGATCGGCTGCGCGACCGCAACATGCTCCCCGAGCCCAAGGATTACGCCAGCTGGCGCGAACAGGTCGCGGCGCTCGAGGCGCAGGCCTCGCGCGGCACCTATTGCGAAACCTGGTCGCTGCCCGGGGGGCAGACCTTTCGCGTCACCGGACGGCCGCATCCCGACGGCGCGGTGGCCTTCCTGTTCGAGGATATCAGCGCCGAGATTTCGCTCACCCGGCATTTCCGCGCCGAGATCGACACCGCACGGGCGGTGCTCGACACCCTGCCCGAGGCGATTGCCGTCTTCTCGGCCAGCGGCACCCGGCTGTTGCACAACAGCGCCTACGAGGATCTGTGGGGCGCGCCTGATCCGGGCCTGTCCGAAACCGGTCTGCTCGACGAGATCGTCCGCTGGCAGGGAATGATCGCCCCTTCGCCGGTTCTGGGCGAGCTGCGCGATTTCGTCACCGCCTTCGGAGAGCGCGCCGAATGGATCGACCAGCTGCGGCTCAGCGACGGGCGCGGGCTGGACTGCCGCTTCACGCCCCTGCCCGGCGGCGCGACGATGACGAGCTTTTCGCCCGAAACACCGGACCGGTCCCGCCTCTCCGCGCAGGCCCACGGCGGGAACGAGAAGGCGGGCAACGCCAAGGAGCTGATCCGCCTACAGCGCGGCTGACCCGGCGTTTCAGCTTGCAGCACACGGCCCAGCGCCTAGTTTGCGGCCATGAGCCTCCTTGCCGGTCCGATTCAACTTTCCGACGAATCGCGCAGCCTCGCGCTGGCGCGGGCCCTCGCGCCGCATCTGCGCGCCGGCGACACCTTGCTGCTTTCGGGACAGATCGGCGCGGGCAAGAGCTTTTTCGCACGCGCCCTGATCCGGGCCCGCACCGGCAACCCCGACGAAGAGGTCCCCTCGCCCACCTTCACCCTCGTGCAGAGCTACGAGGCCCCCGGTGCCGAGATCTGGCACTGCGACCTCTACCGCCTGTCGGACCCCTTCGAGCTTGTCGAACTGGGGCTCGAGGAGGCGATGGGGCGCGCCATCTGCCTGATCGAATGGCCCGACCGCATGGGCGACATGGCCCCGCCCGAGGCACTGTCGCTGAGCTTCGAGGCGCGGCCCGATGCGCATTGGCTCACCATATCCGGCCCCGAGGCCTGGCGCGAACGACTGGAGCCGGTCCTTGCCTGACATTGAGAACTTCCTGGCCCGGCATGGCCTTGATCGCCATACCCGCGCGCCGCTGGCCGGCGACGCCTCGGCACGACGCTACGAGCGATTGGCCGCCCCTTCGGGCGAGAGCCTGATCCTGATGATCTGTCCGGAGGACGGGCTCGTGGCACTCGACGCCTTTATCACCGTGGCCCGCCACCTTGTCAGCCTGCGCCTGTGCGCGCCCGCGATCCATGCGCTCGACCGCGAGGCGGGCCTTGCCTTGATCGAGGATCTCGGGCCCACGCAGATCGCGCAATGGGCCGGGGCGCATCCCGACGATCTCGCCCCCTACGAGACGGCGATCGACGTGCTGGCCCGGTTGCAATCGGCACCGCCGCTCGAAGGCCTCGCGCGGCTGACGCCCGAGGTCGGGGCCGAGATGATCGCGCCCTTGGGCGAATGGTACGCGCCCGGTTTCGACGTCAAAGCCCTGCAATCGGCTCTGCGTGACGCCTTGGAGCGGCATGCGCCCGAGGCCTCGGCCTTGGCGCTCAGGGACTACCATGCCGAAAATCTGATCTGGCGGCCCGAGCGGTCCGGCACCGACCGCATCGGTCTGCTCGATTTTCAGGACGCGCTGCTGGCCCCGCCCGAATACGATCTCGTCTCGCTCTTGCGCGACGCGCGTCGCGACGTGTCCCAAGACCTGCGCAACGCCATGATTGCCCGTTTTGCCGCCGCCACGGGGCGCGAGGTCCAAGCCGTTGCCGCCGCCTGCGCCGTGCTGGGCCTGCAGCGCAATCTGCGGATCCTGGGCATCTTTGCCCGCCTCGCCCGGCGCGACGGCAAGACCCGATATCTTGCGCTGATGCCCCGCGTCTGGGGTCAGATCCGGGCCGATCTGCGCCACCCGGCGCTGTCGGACCTCACCCCCCACGCCGTCGCCATTCCCGCCCCCGAGGAGACCGCCGCATGACCCCGAACGGGACGCCCAGCGCCATCATGATCTTTGCCGCCGGTCTCGGCCGCCGCATGGGTCCGCTCACGACCGATCGGCCCAAACCGATGGTCGAGGTCGGCGGACGGCCCCTGATCGACCATGCGCTCGACCTCACCGCGCCGCTGATGCCGCTCCGCCGCGTCATCAACCTGCACCACCGGGGCGAGGTGCTGCGCGATCATCTCAAGGGCCGCGACGTGATCCTGTCGGACGAGACCGACAGGCTTCTCGAAACCGGCGGGGGTCTGCGCAAGGCGCGCCCCCTGCTTGGCCCCGGCCCGGTCTACACGCTGAACTCCGACGCCATCTGGTCCGGCCCGAACCCGCTTCTTGCTCTGAGGCGCGCCTGGGATCCCTCCCGCATGGAGGCGCTACTGCTGCTGCTGCCGCGCGAGAACGCGATGGGCCACACCGGTTCGGGCGATTTCCTTGTCGATACCATGGGTCGGCTCACGCGCGGGCCGGGGCATGTCTATTCCGGCGCGCAGATCATCCTGCCGGACGGGCTCGACGAGATTCCTGAGGAGGCGTTTTCGCTGAACCTTTTGTGGAATGAGATCGCGGCGCGGGGCAGGCTCTACGGCGTCGTCCATGACGGGCACTGGTGTGACGTGGGCCGCCCCGACTGCATCCCGATCGCCGAAGCGATGCTGCAGGGCGACCATGTCCTCTGAGACCTTTCCCGACGCCGGATCCGCCCATCTCTATGCCCTCCCCTGCGGCGTTGATTTCGCCGAAGGCCTCGTCGCGGGCCTCCGCGCGCGGTTCGGCGATCAGGGCCCCGAGGCGATGGCCCGCGTCACCGTCTATCTCGGCACCAACCGGATGCGCCGCCGGGTGCGCGACATCTTCGATCAGGGCCCGGCGACGCTGCTGCCTCGGTTGCGACTCATCACCGACCTCGCTCTTGACCCGATGGGGCCGGAGCTGCCCTTGCCCGTGGCCCCGCTGCGGCGCAGGCTTGAGTTGACCCAGCTTGTGGCCCGGCTGATCGAGGCGCAGCCCGATCTGGCGCCGCGTGCAGCGCTTTATGACCTGTCCGACAGCCTCGCCAGCCTGATGGACGAGATGCAGGGCGAGGGCGTGTCGCCCGATGACATCGCAAATCTCGACGTCACCGACCTCTCGGGCCACTGGGCCCGCTCGCTGCAATTTCTCAACATCGTCAACCTCTGGTTCGGCCCCGATGCAGCACCCGACCGCGAGGCGCGCCAGCGCATGGCGGTGGAGCGTTTGATCGCGACATGGGCCAAGACGCCCCCCACCGACCCGGTGATCGTTGCAGGCTCCACCGGATCGCGCGGGGCGACGGCGCTGTTTCTGGAGGCCGTGGCGCGGCAGGAAAAGGGAGCCGTCGTGCTCCCCGGCGTCGATATGGATCAGCCGCAGGACGTGTGGGAGCGGCTCGACGAGGCGCTCGCCGCCGAAGACCACCCGCAGTTCCGGTTTCGCCGAATCCTGCGGATGCTGGGCATGGAGGCGAACGAGCTGCGGCTCTGGCACGACACGCCCGCCCCCTCGCCCGCGCGCAACAGGCTGGTGTCGCTGTCGCTGCGCCCCGCCCCCGTCACCGACCAGTGGCGCGACGAGGGGCCGGAGCTTGGCGATCTTGGCCCGGCGACCGCAGGGCTGACGCTGCTCGAGGCCCCCTCGCCCCGGATGGAGGCCGAGACCATCGCGCTGCGGATGCGGGCCGCCCTCGACGAGGGCAAGACGGTGGCGCTGGTCACCCCCGACCGGATGCTGACGCGGCAGGTTTCGGCCGCACTCGACCGTTGGGATCTCGTGGCCGACGACAGCGCCGGCGTGCCGCTGCCGCTGACCCCGCCGGGACGGTTCTTGCGCCTCGTGGCCGAAGCCATGGGCGAGACGCCCGGCCCGGCGGCGATCTTGTCGCTCCTGAAACACCCCTTGTGCCATTCGGGCCTAGATCGCGGCCCGCATCTGCTGCGCACGCGCGAGTTGGAGCTGTGGCTCAGGCGCGAGGGCGCGGCCTATCCCGACGCGGCGCTGCTGACGCGCTGGGCCGAAAAGACGGGCGCGCGCGACACTGGCCGCGTGGCTTGGGCCGACTGGCTCTGCGAGGCGCTGGGTCTCGTGCCGGAAGCGGGCGACAAGCCGCTTGCCGAGCATCTGGCCTGCCACCTGCAGCTTGCCGAATGTCTTGCGTCCGGCCCCGGTGCACCAGGTAGCGGCGGGCTGTGGGACGAGGCGGCGGGCCGCGCTGCGCGGCAATGCTGCGAAGGGCTGGCCGAACATGCCGACGCCGCCGGAGAGTTGGGCACGCGCGACTACCGCGCACTGTTTCTGGGCGTGCTGCGCAGGGTCGAGGTGCGCAACCCCGACGTCGGCCACCCGCAGGTGCTCATCCGCGGCACGTTGGAGGCGCGGGTGCAGGGCGCGGACCTGACCATTCTGGCCTCGATGAACGAAGGCTCATGGCCCGAGGCCCCGCCCGCCGATCCGTGGCTCAACCGCAAGATGCGCGCGCAGACAGGTCTGTTGCTGCCCGAACGGCGGATCGGCCTCTCGGCGCATGACTATCAGCAGGCGGTCGCGGTGCGCGAGGTCTGGATCACCCGCTCGACCCGTTCCTCGGATAGCGAGACCGTGCCCTCGCGCTGGATCAACCGGCTGACCAACCTGCTCGAAGGCCTGCCCGATCAGGGCGGGCGCGCTGCATTGGCCGAGATGCGCACGCGCGGGGCCGACTGGCTGGCGCAGGCCACGGCGCTGTCGGTGGCGCAGAGCCGCGTGCCGCCCGCGCTGCGCCCCTCGCCCCGCCCGCCCGTTGCGGCCCGCCCCGACCGGCTCTCGGTCACGGCGATCCGCACGCTGATCCGCGACCCCTATGCGATCTACGCGAGCCGGGTGCTGCGGCTGCGCGGGCTCGATCCGCTGACGCCCAACCCAGACGCCGCCCTGCGCGGCACGGTGTTGCACGAGGTGTTCGAGCGGTTCTTGAAGGAGGGCATCGCCCCCACCGACCCGACCGCCAAGACCCGGCTGATGGCGGTGACCGAGGAGGTGCTGGAGGCGCAATGCCCCTGGCCCACCGTGCGCAGGCTCTGGATCGCGCGGATCGCCCGGATCAGTGACTGGTTCCTGACCACCGAAGTCGCGCGGCAGGCCCTCGCCACGCCGCGCCATTTCGAAATCGACGGAGCCTCCGTGATGGAGGATCTGGGCTTTACCCTGACCGCTCAAGCCGACCGCATCGACGAAGGCCCCGAGGGCTTGCGGATCTATGACTACAAGACCGGCAAGCCGCCGACCGGGCCGCAGCAGAAAAGCTTCGAGAAACAGCTTCTTCTGGAGGCTGCGATGGCCGAACGCGGCGGTTTCGCCCAGAAGGGCGCGGAGAAGGCCCGCGTCGCGGGGGCGGCCTATATCGGTCTCGGCGGTCAGGGCGCGACCGTTCCGGCACCGCTCGACGAGATCCCCCCCGATCAGGTCTGGGCGCAGCTGCGCGAGCTGATCGCGCGCTGGCAGGAGCCGGATCGCGGCTATTCGGCCCGCATGGCGATGATGAGCGACAAGGACCGCAGCGATTACGACCATCTGTCGCGCTTTGGCGAATGGGACTTTTCCGCAGAAGCCCGAGGGGAGGACGTCGGATGATCCGCGACGATGCGACCGAGCGGCAGGTCCGCGCCGCCGACCCGGCCAACTCCACATGGCTCTCGGCCAATGCGGGATCTGGCAAGACCCGCGTGCTCACCGACCGGGTGGCGCGGCTTTTGCTCGACGGGACCGATCCGCAGAACATCCTGTGCCTGACCTACACCAAGGCCGCCGCCTCGGAGATGCAGAACCGCCTGTTCAAACGTCTCGGCGAATGGGCGATGATGGAGGACACGGCCCTGCGCGAGGCGCTGGAGCGGCTCGGCACGCCGCAGGCGATCACGCTGCGCTCGGCCCGCACGCTGTTTGCCCGCGCGATCGAGACGCCCGGCGGCCTGCGCATCCAGACGATCCATTCGTTCTGCGCGGGTCTCTTGCGGCGGTTTCCGCTCGAAGCCGGGGTCAGCCCGCAGTTCACCGAAATGGAGGACCGCACCGCGCAGCTCCTGCGTGCCGAGGTGGTCGACGCCATGGCCTCGGGGCCCCAGAGGTCGCTCGTGGATGCGCTGGCGTTTCAGGCCCCCGAGGGCGACTTCGACGATCTGCTGCGCGAGATCACCGGGCGGCGCGAGGCGTTTCTCGGTGCGTCCGACGACGCGGCGTTGGCACAATATTTCGACCTGCCCGCCGGGCTGACGCTGGCGCGGTTCTACGACATCTGCCTCGAGCCGGATGATTTCGATACGCTGAGCGCGCTCAGGCTGCTGCTGCGCAAGGGCACGGTGACGGATCAAAAGGCCGCCGACAGGCTCGATGCCGTCGATCTCAAGGCAGCCCCCGACGCCGCGCTGCTCGATCTTCTGGAGAACCTGTTGCTGTTCGGGGCCAGCGCCGCCGCGCCTTTCGGGGCCAAGATCGGCAAGTTTCCCACCAAGAAGCTGCGCGAGAGCGACCCTTCGCTGATCGAGAGTCTCGACGACCTCATGGCGCGCATCGAGGAGGGCCGCGCCACGCGACTGGCGCTGAACGCGCTGGAGAAGACCCGTACCCTCGACGCCTTCGCCCGGGCCTTCGTGCCCGCCTACGAGCAGCGCAAGCTGTTGCGCGGCATGCTCGACTTCGACGATCTGATCGGCAAGGCGCGCAAGCTTCTGACCGATCCAGCGGTGGCGCAATGGGTTCTGTTCCGGCTCGACGGTGGCATCGACCATATCCTCGTGGACGAGGCGCAGGACACGAGCCCTTCGCAATGGGCGGTGATCGAGCGGCTGGCGCAGGAGTTTGCCGCGGGCGAAGGTGCGCAGCCCGAACGCCGCCGCACGATCTTTGTCGTGGGCGACAAGAAACAGTCGATCTATTCGTTCCAAGGGGCCGATCCCGAGGGGTTCGACCGGATGCAGGAGCATTTCCGCGCGCGGTTGGAGGCGGCGGGACAGGGTTTGAACCGGCTCGATCTGGAGCATTCCTTCCGCTCTTCCGAAGCGATCCTGCGCGCGGTGGATGCCACTTTCGTCGGCCCGCACCGCGAGGGGCTGGGCGGCGAGGTGCCGCATCGGGCCTTCAAGGCGCAGATGCCGGGCCGGGTCGATCTCTGGCCGCCGGTGGAAAAGCCCGAAGCCGAGGCCGAGGAAGACGACTGGACCAACCCGGTGGACCGCCCCGGCGAAACCGACCCGGCGGTGGTGCTGGCGCGGCGCATCGCCGACGAGATCGCCCGCATGAAGGCCGAAGAGACCATTCCGGTCGAGTGCGGCCATTCCGGTATCTATGACCGCCGCCCCGTGAGCGAGGGCGATGTGCTGATCCTCGTGCAGCGGCGCTCGGCGCTGTTCTCGGAGATCATCCGCGCCTGCAAGGCCAAGGGTCTCAACGTTGCGGGCGCCGACCGGCTGCGCATCGGCGGTGAGCTTGCGGTCAAGGACATCGCGGCTGTGCTGCGGTTTATGGCTCTTCCCGAAGACGACCTGTCGCTCGCCTGCGCGCTGCGCTCGCCTCTCTTTGGATGGAGCGAGAACGACCTCTACCGCCTTGCGCAAGCTCGCCCCGGCCATCTTTGGCCGCAGCTTCGGGACGCGCGGCAGCGGTATCCCGAGACCATGGCGGTGCTCGACGACATGCGGCGTCAGTCCGACTTCCTGCGCCCCTACGACCTGATCAACCGGCTGCTCCTGCGCCACGACGGGCGCCGCAAGCTGCTGGCCCGGCTCGGCCCCGAGGCCGAGGACGGGATCGATGCGCTGCTGTCTCAAGCGCTCTCCTACGAGCAATCGGAGGTGCCGGGGCTCACGGGCTTTCTTGAATGGCTCGAGACCGACGATCTGGAGATCAAGCGGCAGGCCGAATCCGCAGGCGACCGGCTGCGGGTGATGTCGGTGCATGGGGCCAAGGGGCTCGAGGCCCCGATCGTGATCCTGCCCGACAGCGCCAAGCGGCAGGTAAAGCTGAACGACAGGATCTATGACGCGGGCGCGGCGCAGCTTTGGGCTGCCGGGCCGTCGGCGGCGATGCCGGAGCCGATGCGTGAGCTGCGCGAAGGGCTGATCGACGCGCAGGAGCGCGAGCGCCGCCGCCTGCTCTACGTGGCGATGACGCGGGCCGAAAGCTGGCTCATCGTCTGCGCGCCCGGCGACGTGGGCGAGGCGGGCCAGAGCTGGCACGCGACGGTGACAGAGGGGTTGCAGCGGCTCGGAGCCGAAGCCACCCCGATGCCTGGCGGCGAGGGGCTGCGCTTTGCGCATCTCGACTGGGCCTGCGGCGAGATGAAACCGCCGCGCGCCGAAGCCACTGCCCTGCCCGCGCCGCCGCATTACCCGTCGGTCGTCATGCCCGAGGCCGCTCAGGCGACGCTGTCACCGTCAGACCTTGGTGGGGCCAAGGTCATGCCGGGCGATACGAGCGAGGCCGAGGGCGAGGCAGCGCGGGCGCGTGGCACGCTCATGCACCTGCTACTCGAACATCTGCCCGCCCTGCCACAAGCCCAGCGCGAGGTGCAGGGACGCCGCCTTCTGGCCAATGCCGAGGAGGCCGCCGAGGTCGAGGAAACCGACAGCCTGCTCGCCGATGCGCTGGGCCTTGTCGGCGCACCGGGTCTGGAGGAGGTCTTTGCCCCCGGCACGCTGGCCGAGGCCGGGATCACCGCAAGCCTGCCCGAGCTGGGCGACAAGCGGCTGCACGGTGCCATCGACCGGCTGGTGATCACCGAAGACCGCGTGCTCGCCATCGACTTCAAGACCAACCGTGCGGTGCCTGACCGACCCGAGGACACGCCGGAGGGCATCCTGCGGCAGATGGGGGCCTATGCAGCGATGCTGGCGCGGCTCTGGCCCGACCGCGCGGTCGAGGTGGCGGTGCTGTGGACGGCGAACGCGCAGCTGATGCCCCTGCCCCACGACCTCGTCATGGCAGCGTTGCGTCGGGCCACCCATTGACGCGCCTGACCCGCCTCCTTACGTCTCTCATCCAACCCGAGACCCAAGGAGAGCCCCGATGGCCACCGTTGCAGTCAATGACGCGAATTTCGACGCCGAAGTGCGTCAGTCCGATGTCCCCGTCGTGGTGGATTTCTGGGCCGAGTGGTGCGGCCCCTGCAAGACGATCGGCCCGGCTCTCGAAGAGCTGTCCAACGAGTACGGCGACCGCCTGAAGATCGTGAAGGTCAATGTCGACGAGAACCCGAACTCCCCAGCGCAGCTCGGCGTGCGTGGCATTCCCGCGCTGTTCCTGTTCAAGGATGGCGAAATCGTCTCGAACCGCGCTGGCGCCGCCCCCAAGGCTGCGCTCAAGGGCTGGATCGACGAGTCGATCTGATCCAAGCCTTCCGGACTGACGATCAAGGCGCCTTCGGGCGCCTTTTTCGTGTCTGATACAGGCAGATCGGCGGCCAAACTTGCCCTTCGCGTCCCCGGCCCCCATATCGGCCCGGACGGTGACGAGGGCCCTGCTCTCGCACATTCCCACAAGACGCAGGGCGCGGCCGGATCCGCGCCCGACAGGAGGCAAGATGAGCGACGACTTCCCCGGCTGGCACGGCACAACGATCATCGGGGTGCGCAAGGGCGGCAAGGTGGTGATCGCGGGCGATGGCCAGGTGAGCCTCGGCCAGACCGTCATCAAGGGCACCGCGCGAAAGGTGCGCAGGCTTTCCCCCGGCGGCTACGAGGTCATCGCGGGCTTCGCCGGGTCGACCGCCGATGCCTTCACGCTCCTCGAGCGGCTGGAAAAGAAGCTCGAGGCCACCCCCGGCCAGCTCGCCCGCGCCAGCGTCGAGCTGGCCAAGGACTGGCGCACCGACAAGTATCTGCAAAAGCTCGAAGCGATGCTGATCGTCTCGGACGGCAAAGAGCTTTTGGTAATCACCGGCGCAGGCGACGTGCTCGAGCCCGAGCATGACGTAACCGCGATTGGTTCTGGCGGCAACTTCGCCCTCGCCGCGGGACGTGCCCTGATGGACACCGACATGGACGCCGAGGCCATCGCACGGCGCGCCATGGCGATCGCCTCCGACATCTGTGTCTACACCAATGGCAAGCTGACCGTGGAAACGCTCGAGGCCTGAAGCCTCGCGTTTACCCCTTACCAGACAAGGACCCTCACATGAGCGACCTGACCCCCCGCGAGATCGTCTCCGAGCTCGACCGTTTCATCATCGGCCAGAAAGAGGCCAAGCGCGCCGTCGCCGTCGCCCTGCGCTCGCGCTGGCGGCGCAAGCAACTCGGGGCCGACCTGCGCGACGAGGTGTATCCCAAGAACATCCTGATGATCGGACCCACCGGCGTCGGCAAGACCGAGATCTCGCGCCGCCTGGCGCGGCTCGCCGGCGCGCCCTTCATCAAGGTCGAGGCCACCAAGTTCACCGAGGTCGGCTATGTCGGCCGCGACGTCGAGCAGATCATCCGCGATCTCGTCGAGATCGGCATCGGGCTGGTGCGCGAGAAGAAGCGCGAAGAGGTGAAGGCCAAGGCCCATCAGGGCGCCGAGGACCGGGTGCTGGACGCTCTTGTCGGCAAGACGGCGTCGCCGGCCACCCGCGATTCCTTCCGCAAGAAGCTGCGCGCAGGCGAACTCGACGACAAGGAGATCGACGTCGAAATCTCCGACACGTCCAACCCGATGGGCGGCATGGACATTCCCGGCATGCCGGGCGCCAATATCGGCGTCCTCAACCTGTCGGAGATGTTCGGCAAGATGGGCCAGCGCACCAAGCAGCGCCGGACGTCGGTGCGCGAGAGCTACGATCTGCTGATCGGCGAGGAATCCGACAAGCTGCTGGATCAGGAGCAGCTGGTGCGCGAGGCGATCTCGTCGGTCGAGAACAACGGCATCGTCTTCCTCGACGAGATCGACAAGGTCGCCAACAAGGAAGGCCAGAGCGGCGCCGGCGTCTCCCGCGAGGGCGTGCAGCGCGACCTGCTGCCGCTGGTCGAGGGCACCACGGTGGCGACCAAGCACGGCTCGGTGAAGACCGACCACATCCTGTTCATCGCCTCGGGCGCCTTCCACGTGTCGAAGCCGTCGGACCTCCTGCCCGAGCTGCAGGGCCGGCTGCCGATCCGCGTCGAGTTGCGAGCGCTGACCAAGGAGGATTTCCGCCGTATCCTGACCGAGACCGAGGCCTCGCTGATCAAGCAGTATATCGCGCTGATGAAGACCGAGAATGTCGATCTGATCATCACCGACGATGCGATCGACGCGCTGGCGGACACGGCGGTGACGCTGAACGGCTCGATCGAGAATATCGGCGCGCGGCGGCTGCAGACGGTGATGGAGCGCGTCCTCGACGACATCTCCTTCGAGGCGCCGGACAAGTCCGGCGAGAGCTACACGGTCGATGCCGCCTATGTGCACAAGGCGCTGGACGGCATTGCCGGCGACACCGACCTGTCGCGCTTCAT